>DAOUSJ010000074.1 GCA_030627285.1 Methylococcaceae bacterium
GGAGAAGCCCAAGAATATACTTGGAATAGTTTGCAGGCTGCTTATAAAGTTGGACAAGGACAACACAACCCACAACGTTTATTTTGGAAAACTAGCACATGAAATTTCCCAGCCAAGGTTTATATGCGATTACATATACCGACCAACAAACTGATGTCACAGTAATTAATGCAGTGACCGCTGCTATTCAAGGCGGCGCAATGGCAATTCAATATAGGAATAAACAAAACCCAAATAATATTGCTTTAGCGACACAATTATTAACTATTTGCCAAGCTGCCAAGATCCCATTAATAATTAATGACAATGTTAATTTAGCGGCACAAATTAATGCTGACGGGGTACATTTGGGACAAACCGATGGTAATATATCAGCAGCTAGAGAAATTTTAGGGGCAGATAAAATCATTGGTGTATCTTGTTATAATGATGTTGATTACGCCCAACAAGCAAGTAATGCAAGCGCAGATTATGTAGCCTTTGGCAGGTTTTTTACTTCCAGCTCTAAACCTTTAGCTACAGCTGCTAGTTTAGATAGTTTAACTCAAGCACGTGCCAAAATTAACCTACCTATTGTTGCTATTGGCGGAATTTTACCTGAAAATGGCAAGCAACTTTTACAAGCTGGAGCTACGGTATTAGCAGTAATTGCTGGAGTATTCCAACAAGAAAATATCCAAACTGCCGCTAATAAATATCAAAAATTATTTGTCAAATGAAGATTTTGCCTTGGCTAATTTTTATTAGTGGAATTATTCTTAGTCACCATAGTTATGCAACTGAAACCACTCTACTTACGGGACAACAACTAGCTTTTGCACGCAATAAGGGTAATTGTTTGGCTTGTCATGTAATTGCTGATGGTGAATTCTCAGGAAATATTGGGCCTAAATTAACTAAATTGCAGCAAAAATTTCCAAATCCAGCCGCATTACGCGAATTTATTTGGAATGCTGGTAACTTTAATCCCAAAACTAGCATGCCACCTTTTGGAAAAAATAAAATTTTAACTGCATCCGAATTAGATAAAATAGTAGCTTATCTTTGGAATTTAGACTAAAGGATCACTGATTAAATGACAATTAGCCGCAGAAAATTTATCCAAGCATGTAGCATTCCAATGTTAGGTCTGCTTACAGATGCACAAGCTGAATGGTTTGATGATTTATTTACCAAAAAAAACAAACCTATTGATTACCAAGCAGTTTCTGCAAGCTTTAATAGTGTATTTAAACCTGAAGAAATTATTAGCAGTGACAAGATAAGTTTAGAAATTCCTTTGATTGCTGAAGATGGAGCCGTAGTGCCAGTAACAATTCGCAGTGATTTAGAATCAGTCCAACAAATAATAATTTTAGTGGAAAAAAATCCAGTCCCAATTGTGGCAGTGTTTGAATTATCACCTCAAATTGAAACCGTAATTTCTGCAAGAATTAAAATGGCAGAAACTTCTAAAGTAATTGCTTTATTAAAAACCAACACCAAAATATTTAAAACTGTACAGGAAGTAAAAGTAACTATTGGCGGCTGTGGAGGCTAAGATGTCATCAATTAAAATTAGAACCAAGCGTTTAAATGCTCAAACTCAAATTCGCACGCTGATTCAACATCCTATGGAACATGGGCGCGATATTAATGAAAAAACTGGTTTGTTAATTCCAGCACATTATATCGAAACTCTAACTTTAGAATATAATGATACTGTGGTAGTTAAAAGCAAATTAGGTTCAGGTATTTCTAAAAATCCATATTTTTCTTTTCTGTTAAAAGGTGGTTCTATAGGCGATACAGTTACTATTAGCTGGAAAGATAATTTAGGCAATCAAGACACTAAAACGCGCATAATAGATTAATATTTCACTGCCAAACCTTGCAAACCACAATAGCCTTGGGGATTTTTCACCAAATACTGTTGATGATATAATTCAGCATAATAAAATATGGGTGCAGGTTTGATTTCAGTGGTTATAGCAGCATAATTATGCAAAGTTAATTGCTGTTGATAATGTTGCTTAGATTTAACCGCCAAAGCATTTTGTTCAGCATCTAAAGTATAAATAACTGACCGATATTGACTGCCAACATCATTGCCTTGCCGCATGCCTTGGGTCGGATTATGCGACTCCCAAAATAATTGTAATAATTGCACATACGTAATTATTTCAGGATCAAATATAACTTGAACTACTTCTGCATGCGCAGTTGAACCCGTACATATATCTGCATAAGTTGGATTTTTTAAATGTCCGCCAGCATAACCCACCGCAGTGCTAAACACTCCAGTTGCTTGCCAAAATTTTCTTTCTACTCCCCAAAAACAACCCATTCCAAAAATTGCTTGCACTAAATGCTCTGGAAACGGTGGAGTAAATTGTTGTTTTGTAAATAAATGTTTTTGTTTCAACAAATTAATTGCATCACAACTATGTATCGCACTTGTTGTTGGAGCTATTGCCATTTCACCACACCCATATAAGAAGTAAATTTAAACCTAAGCTTCTAAAACTTCTAACAATTTAGCGGTAATTTCTGCTACTTGACCTACACCAATAATAGAAGCAAATTTAGCTGCTTGCGTATCTACAGCATAAAAATCCACTAAGGGTTTAGTTTGCTGATGATAAACCGTTAAACGTTGTTTTACCGTAGCTTCTGCATCATCTACACGTTGAATTAATTTCTCGCCAGTTACATCATCCAAGCCTGAATTTTTTGGTGGATTAAATTCTATATGATAAGTCCGCCCAGAAGCTAAATGTACTCTTCTACCGCTCATTCTGGCAATAATATCAGCATCATCAACTGCAATTTCAATCACGTAATCAATTTCTATGCCCATCGCAAGCAAACCTTCTGCCTGTGCAATAGTACGTGGAAAACCATCTAATAAGAATCCATTAACACAATCATCCGCCACAATTCGGTCTTTAATTAAACCTAAAATAATGTCATCAGAAATTAATTGACCTGCATCCATAATTTTTTTGGCAGCCAAGCCTAATTCAGTGCCTGCACTTACAGCTGCACGTAACATATCACCAGTGGAAATTTGTGGAATCTTATATTTTTTAGTAATAAACTGCGCTTGTGTGCCTTTACCAGAACCAGGACTGCCTAACAAAATAACCCGCATAATTCACTCCATATTTAAGCTATCCACAAACTTAATTCTTGCTGAATTGTGAATAGAATTAATTAAAAAACCGCTCATTTTAACCTAAAAAACTTAATTCACTTAAGTAAATGCAAAATAAACCCTGCATCTTGGAGTAAAAATAGTTACTATGCTAATTAAGCTCATGTAAGTAGCTAATTTTCAGACTTAATCAAAAATTTACAATTATGGCTCAACAAACTTTATACGATAAATTATGGCAAGACCATGTAGTTTCAACTTATTCTGATGGCTCATGTTTAATTTATATAGACCGTCAATTAGTGCATGAAGTCACTTCTCCACAAGCTTTTGAAAGTTTACGTTTATCAAAACGCAAATTATGGCGCGCAGCTAGAAATTTGGCAGTTGCAGATCATAACGTCCCGACTATAAATAGAGACCAAGGAATTACAGACCCTATATCACGTTTGCAAGTTGAAACCTTAGATAAAAATTGTGATGAATTTGGAATTACAGAATTTGACATGTCTGACGTGCGTCAAGGCATTGTGCATGTTGTAGGCCCAGAACAAGGTGCAACTTTACCAGGTATGACCGTGGTTTGTGGAGATTCACACACTTCTACTCATGGTGCATCTGGGGCATTAGCCTTTGGCATTGGCACTTCAGAAGTAGAACATGCCTTGGCAACTCAATGTTTAGTGCAAAAAAAGTCTAAAAACATGTTAATCCAGCTTGAAGGTGAAGTTACAGCTGGAGTTACCGCAAAAGATATAGTTTTAGCAATTATTGGTAAGATTGGCACTGCTGGCGGCAATGGTTATGCCATTGAATTTGCTGGTACTGCAATTCGACAATTATCTATGGAAGGACGTTTAACCATCTGTAATATGGCCATTGAAGCCGGCGCGCGCACTGGTTTAATTGCAGTTGATGCAATTACTTTAGAATATTATCAAGGCAAACCCTTCGCGCCTAAAGGTGAAGCATGGTTATTAGCCAGTAAAATGTGGCAAGAATTACATTCAGATACCGATGCCGTATTTGATAACATTGTAACTTTAAATGCTAGTGAAATTAAACCGCAAGTTACTTGGGGTACTTCACCAGAATTAGTGCTTGCAGTTGATGCATGTATTCCTGATCCAGCACAAGAGCCAGATACTGTTAAACGTGATAGCATGTTACGTGCCTTGAAATACATGGATTTGAAGGCAGGACAAGCTATTACTGATATTCAATTGGATAAAGTTTTTATTGGCTCTTGTACAAACTCTAGAATTGAAGATTTACGCGCCGCTGCCAATGTAGTGCAAGGTAAAACCGTTGCCAAAAATATTAAACAGAGCTTAATTGTGCCTGGTTCTGGATTAGTAAAACAGCAAGCTGAAGCTGAAGGTTTAGATAAAATTTTTCTGGCGGCAGGCTTTGAATGGCGCGATGCAGGTTGTTCTATGTGTTTAGCTATGAATGCGGATAAATTAGAAGCTGGTGAACGTTGCGCTTCAACTTCAAATAGAAATTTTGAAGGTAGACAAGGATATGGCGGGCGCACACATTTAGTTAGCCCAGCTATGGCTGCAGCTGCGGCAATTGCTGGACATTTTGTAGATATTCGCACTTGGGAATATTAATCTGCTGAAAACTTATATTGGCTTATAAAACCAGCTCGATTAGGCATTTTTACTTGCGGCAAAGTTTCAGCATCCATAATTTCGTCCTTGCCAATCAGCTGGTTTAAATACAGTAAATATGCGGTGACTGCGTACAATTGGCTATTATTTAAACTCCCAGGATTATTGAGCGGCATGGATCTACGAGTAAAATCAAATACAGTGGTCGCATATGGCCAATAAGTTCCAATAGTTTTGTCGGGTGGATTATCAGTAAGATTATGTCGCGCGCCTGCTAATTCATCCGCGCTAGCTCCAGTGCCATTTGCACCATGACAACTAAGACAATGTTTTTGATAAACTTTTTTACCATATACTGCCGTTCCCTTACCTGTAGGTAAACCTTCACCATCAGGAAAAATATCTAGATTCCATTGTTGAATCAAATGTTTAGATGCAGGCACACCTAATTCTGGAGTTTTATCTGCATAAATAATAGTGCTACATAATAATAAACCTATACTTAAACTTTTACGCATATACATGAGAAATTTCTCCATTTGTGGCAATTTTCCAACTCACAATTGCATTATAATGAAAATATCCATGAGTTCCTCGTTGAGCTACTAATGCAGCACGAGTAGGTTGTACATATCCAGTTTCATCAATGGCACGACTTTGCAAAATCACTGTTTCACCTTGCCATTGCCATGGAATTCTAAACCTAGTAAAACATTGGCTTAAAACTGGAGTTTGTAACTCTGCTAATGCCCAAGTTTTGCCACCATCGGCTGAAACTTCTACGGCTTTAATTTTTCCACGCCCACTCCAAGCCAAACCACTAATTTGATACAAACCATGTCGAGTTAATTTGTGTCCAAATGAAGGTTTGGTAATTACTGATTTTGCTTCCATGACAAAAGTAAATTGCCTAGCTGTTCCAGAAGGCATTAATTCGGTGTATTTAGAAGTTTCATTGCGTGCCATTACTGGACGATTGGTAATATGTAAGCGTCGTAACCATTTAACATTTACCACTCCCTCCCAACCAGGTACAATTAAACGCAATGGATAACCATTTTCAGGACGAATTCGTTCCCCATTTTGATACAAAGCAATAAAGCAATCTTTCAAAGCTTTATCCAATGGCAAGCTAACATTCATTAAAGATGCATCTGC
This sequence comes from Methylococcaceae bacterium, assembly GCA_030627285.1. Classification (GTDB taxonomy): domain Bacteria; phylum Pseudomonadota; class Gammaproteobacteria; order Methylococcales; family Methylomonadaceae; genus WTBX01. The sequence continues at coordinate 5,911 of DAOUSJ010000074.1, forward strand.
ACCTTCCGCAACTAACCATTTTGCGCGTCCTTTAAGTTTGGCTTCATTTAATAATAAGCGTAATGGCACTCCAGTCCATTCACTACAAGAAACCATGCCATGAAAATAACCTAATTTAGTTTGAATTGGCTCAGTACGCCAACCAGCATTGCTATTGCCACCACATTCTATAAAGCACATCCTTGACAGCATCGGATATTGCAATAACTGCTCAAGATTAAATATTAAGGCTTTATTTACCAAACCATGAATTAATAATTGATGTTGTTGTGGATCAATATCTGGTACTCCATTATGATGCCGTTCAAAATGCAAGCCATTTGGGGTAATACTGCCCTCTAAATCTTGTAATGGAGTCCATGCAACCCCATTACCATCTGCATTACTATTCGCAACCGTCCAACGAATAGTTTCACGTTCATATTTCGACGGCAAACCATAATTAGAAAATGCCTCGCCTGCGGTTTTAGAACTTTCTGGACGCATATGTTCCGCAGTTGCTAGGGCATCTGCACTTAAAACTACGGCTGAAAATGCTAAACCTTGTTTTAAAAACAAACGCCTATCTAGCAAGCCTCCAGCGGCTACAGGGGTTAAATCATGTCCTAAATTCATATTATTTCCTCGCATTTCACTTTGAAAATTTTTTTAAAATATGTGCCTTAAATCACAAAAATAAATCAATTTATCCTGATAGTTGTATCATAATATAAATACTTATTACGCAGTTTGTAATAAATATATTACAATGTTCAATAAATCAGTATTTATATATTGATTTATTAATTTTGAATGACTAAAAATGGAAATATATTTAAGGAGAATGTCATGAAAACACAAAACAAAGGTACTAAAAAGTACATTATAGGTATGGTTGCAGCATTATCAATGTCTGTTGTTGCACCTAGCTATGCAGCCACTCTATCCTACTCTAATTGGTCTGAGTCTGGCTCTGACACCGTTATTCCAATATTCACTGTTAATGATGATGAAGATGGTAAATTTAGAGTTGATGTTAATATTGACACTACTAACTCACCTAATGATTTTGCCAAAATAACCGGAATTTACTTTGATCTTGGTGATGACATTATTACTCAATCAGACATTACTAATGAAGTAATTGGTGGGCCTTTAACTGGTCACACTCATTTTGATAGTAATGCCAATGGAATTAAAGGAGCAACCCTTTTAAATTTAGGAGATTTTGAAACTGTTTTAGGCTATAAAGATGGTAGCGCTAAAGCCGATGCACCATTATCATTTTATGTTAGTGACCACGGTGGTACTTTAACTTTAGCTGATTGGGGTAAAGTTGGCGTAAGATTTCAAAGTGTAGGCGAAAATGCTTTTGGTGGTGGTAGTGATAAAGAAATGAGTGACACTGGCACTTTATTACCTCCAACCCCTACACCAATTCCAGCTGCGGCTTGGTTATTTGGTACTGGAATCATGGGTTTGATTGGTATGGCTAAAAGACGTAAAAAAGCTTAATTCATTTAGCTTAAACTCCAGTTTTTAACGACGGCTCCTAAATGGGGCCGTTTTTATTTGTATATATTTCCAAAAACCCAACATAAAAATTAAGCACCAATACAGTGCATTAATCCATTTATCCTGTAATTAAAACCGAATTTTACCCCGTCAACAATACCTAAGTAGTATAAAATTCAACTCTACAAATTATTGGCACATAATATGCTTTTCAAGTAATCATTATCAACTTGAGAATAATTATGTCCGCTCAATCAATTAATCTATTGTCATTTAAAGGCAATATGAAAATTCTCCATACTACATGGATAGCTTTTTTTATTAGTTTTGTAGTTTGGTTTAATCATGCGCCTTTAATGCTAGTCATTGCCGAAGCTCTAAATATGACTAAGGCAGAAATTAAAACCATTTTAATTTTAAATGTCGCTCTCACAATTCCTGCCAGAATTTTAATTGGCGTATTAGTAGATAAATTTGGTCCAAAACATACTTATTCAACCCTACTTGCTTTAGGAAGCTTGCCGTGTTTTTTATTTGCTTTTGCTGAAAGCTTTGAACAACTCGCATTAGCCCGTTTTTTAATGGGTTTTATTGGTGCGGGTTTCGTGATTGGAATTCGCATGGTAGGAGAATGGTTTCCTGCCAAACAAGTAGGAATAGCTGAAGGAATTTACGGTGGTTGGGGTAATTTTGGCTCAGCTGCAGCTGCTATGAGCTTACCAACTATCGCACTTATGTATGGTGGCGAAAATGGTTGGAGATACGCAGTTGCAACTACAGGAGTAATTGCCTTAATTTATTCAGTTATTTATTTTTTCAGCGTTAGCAATACGCCTAAAGGTTCAACCTACTTTAAACCCAAAAAAGCTGGCGCGATGGAAGTAACTAGCATTCGAGATTTATTTTTTTACGTATTAATGACCATTCCTTTATATGCAACTTTAACCCTCTTAACTTGGAAATTATCTCCAGCAGGTGTAAGTTTATTATCTAATGTTAGCGCGTTAGGGATTTATATCGGTATTTGGGTTTTGTTTTTTTACAATGTATATAAGATTGTCCACGTTAATGAAGAACATTTACAACAACCAGTTGAAGAAATTCATAAATACAAATTTAAACAAGTAGCTATTTTAGATTTAGCCTATTTAATTACCTTCGGTTCTGAACTTGCAGTAGTCTCAATGTTGCCAATGTTCTTTTATGAAACTTTCCATGATTCACAAGGTATTACTATGGTTCAAGCTGGCTTACTTTCAGCTGGCTTTGCATTTATGAATTTAATTGCTAGACCAGGTGGTGGTTGGATTAGTGACAAATTTGGGCGTAAATTATCCTTAACAATTTTTATTTTAGGTCTAGCAGTAGGTTACAGTATTATGTCACAAATCACATCTGAATGGCCAATATGGTTAGCTGTAGCAATGACTATGTGTTGTTCTTTTTTCGTACAAGCTGGAGAAGGTGCGGTATTTGCTATGGTGCCACTAATTAAACGCCGCATGACTGGACAAATTGCTGGAATGGTAGGCGCATATGGAAATGTTGGAGCGGTATTATTTTTAACAGTATTATCTTTTGTTTCACCATCAATATTCTTTATTGTAATTGCCTCAGGAGCTTTAATAGTATTAATAGCAGTCCAATTTATTGAAGAACCCAAAGGTCATATGGCAGAAATACAAGCAGATGGTACTGTTGAAATGATTGAATTAAACTAAAAATTTAACCATCTATATTGAGCTTGCGACAATTGAAATAGAATGCAATTTACTTGCATTCTATCCTGACACTTCATCATAATATTGGAACCTCAAAAAATTATGGCTCATGAAAAACTTAATGTTAGTATCGGATATGCAACTGA
>DAOUSJ010000015.1 GCA_030627285.1 Methylococcaceae bacterium
ACCTTTAACGCATAAACGGTAATGGTTGGTAGAGCCATCACGGCCTTCGGTATAGAGAATTTTATCGTCTTTAACGTGATATTTTATTAAACACCCAACACCACAATAAGGGCAGGTAGAATTAACGGTTTTATCGGCAATTTTCAAACCTTGATTATTAGCAGGCATTAACGCCCCTGTAGGACAGGCTTGCACACATTCACCACAGGCAACACAGCTACTCGCGGCCATCGGATCGGCAATATCAAATACAATTTCAGCGTGTGCGCCACGATGTGCAAAGCCAATCACATCATTCATTTGTTCTTCACGACAGGCTCTTACACACCGTGTACATTGAATACAGGCATCCATATTGACGGCAATGGCAGGATGCGATAAATCGGCATCGGGTTGTGAGCGAGAAGGAAAACGCGGTTTTCCGACTTTTAAATGCGTGACCCATTTATCTAATTCTGAATCATGCCTATAAGGCGATTCAGCTTGTTCAGGCATGTCAGATTTTAACAGTTCTAATACCATTTTTTGGGATTTAACGGCACGTTCACTTGCCGTTTGAACGTCCATGCCTTCGGTAGCATTGCGACAACAAGAAGGGGACAACACACGCTCGCCTTTAACTTCAACGACACACGCACGGCAATTTCCATCGGCGCGTAATTTATCAGAATAACAAAGGTGCGGAATTTCTTTACCATGACGTTGTGCCACGGTTAATAAAGTTTCGCCTGCAATAGCACAGACAGTTTCCCCATCTAGGGTAAAATTTATCTTTTTTTCGGATACATCCATTAGATTAGCAGCCATAGTATTTGCCTTTTATAATTCTTGTGGGAAATATTTAATTACACAACGCAATGGATTTGGTGCAGCCTGCCCCAAACCGCAAATAGACGCATCCACCATTACTGAAGATAATTCTTCTAATAAATCTACATCCCAATTCTGTTCTGCCATTAAGATTGCTGCTTTAGAAGTTCCGACTCTACAAGGTGTACATTGCCCACAAGATTCTTCTTCAAAAAATTTCATGGCATTAATAGCTAATTTTTTCGCACTATCTTGAGTTGAAAATATCATTACCGCTGCTGAACCAATAAAACAACCATATTCATTTAGAGTATCAAAATCTAATGGAATATTTCCCATATGTGCCGGCAAAATTCCACCTGAAGCACCGCCTGGAAAATAGCCATAAAACTCATGTCCTTCCAGCATTCCACCACAATATTCTTCAATTAATTCCCGAACGGTAATTCCTGCTGGAGCTAAATGCACCCCAGTTTTATTTACTCGTCCAGAAACTGAAAATGATCGCAAACCTTTTCTTTCATGGCGACCATAAGAACTAAACCATTCAGCACCTTTTTCAAGAATATCTCGCACCCAATATAATGATTCCATGTTATGTTCCAAAGTTGGTCTACCAAATAAACCAACTTCAGCTAAAAATGGTGGTCTTAAACGTGGCATCCCGCGTTTACCTTCAATAGATTCCACCATCGCTGATTCTTCACCACAAATATATGCACCTGCACCTCTACGCAAATGAATGGGAGGGATTTTATAGACATCAGAGGGTGGATTCTGTTCTAACTTAGCAATTTCTTGGGTTAAAATTTGCCTACAGCCAGCATATTCATCACGTAAATAAATATAAATTTCATCACAACCGACAGTTAAAGCCGCTATTAACATGCCTTCTAAAAAACGATGCGGATCTAATTCTAAATAATGTCGATCTTTAAAAGTCCCAGGTTCGCCTTCGTCAATATTTACTGCCATTAATCTTGGTGCGGCAAAACTATTTACAATTCGCCATTTACGTCCTGCTGGAAAACCAGCACCACCTAAACCACGTAGTCCTGAATTTTCCATGACTTTCATGATAGATTCATGGCTCATTTTGCCTTCAATAACTTTTTTTGCAGTTTGGTAACCACCAGTATCTTTATAAGCTTCAAAGCTAACATATTTAGTTACTGCGGCAGTAATAGCATTAGTTTCAACTGCTTCAAGCACTGTTTCAGAGGTTGCCTCATCAATCGGATTTTGTCCAACCACGGCTACCGGTGCATGTTGACAACGACCTATACAAGGAACTTTTTGAAGTCTAACTGTCGCTTGGTTTAAGCCATTTTCTAAAGCAGATAATAATTGATTTGCTCCGCCAAGTTCACAAGCCACAGACTCACAAACTCTGACTGTTAATGCTGGTGGCGGATTTTGTCCAACTTTAACTACATCAAAATGATGATAAAAAGATGCAACCTCATAAACTTCCGCAGGCGATAAATTCATCTCATAAGCAAGTGCAACTAAATATTTAGAAGGTATACATTTATGAGTATCTTGAATTTTATGTAAATGTTCAATTAACAAATCTTTTTGTCTAGATGCATCACCTAAAAGCTGCTTAATCTCTTCTAATGCAACTAAATCAACCGCATGACCTTTGGGCCCTTTACGCTTCTTTTTTTTGATTTGTTCAGGGGATATTTTTATAACTGCCACACGTAATTCCTCTAGGATATATTTAGCTATAGCAGTCAATTATAATTAGATTTGACTACCTTTAAAAAAATTATTTTATTTAATTTCATCACAACATACATTAAATTGATTTTAATGTAACACAATGCCGATTTTTGTTTAAAGTATCATTTTTTTACACTCAATAATCGGTACAATACTATCTCTATAAGTAGTTTATCTAAAAAATAGATTATCAGGTTATAATTTACTAAATTTAGGGGGGGGTAATTCTAAAATTAGTTCCTTAAGTACTCTTAAATAGTACAATTAGTTAAGTGTAATTTATTTGGCATTAACAGGTCGTTTTTATGAAATTAGGGAAAAAACTAACATTAATAGTTATGTTAGGAGTGTTACCAGTGACGTTGCCCGGTATAGCCCTAATATATAATCTAACAATGGATAATTATTTAAATAATACTCTAAAGCATTTAGAAATAATGTCCAAAGATGATATTAATATGCAAGTTGGAATTTTACGAAGTGCTGAAAATAGTTTACAAACTTTAAGTTCCTTATTAACTAAGTCCATAATTACACCTAGTAACAATTTAACCTCAGAAAATTTTGATACCTTGATGACAGCCGATCATTTAGGTGTAACACGTAATCGAAGGGAATTATTTAATGGCAAGTTCCAAGCCGGTTTATTTATTCCACCCCATGTGCAACTAAATGCAACTTCAAAACAACATAAATTACAGAATCTAAATTTAATTACTCAATTTGGACTTGCAACATTACAACATTATGAAGCTATTTGGTTTCATAAAGCAGATAAATCTACCATTATTTTCGATCAAAAAAATCCTGATTATATATACAACCTGCAAAATATAAAAAATTCTAAATTAGACCAGACATATAAATTATCTAATCCTAAAATAAATCCAAATAGAAAATTTTCATGGCTACCAGTTAGATACGAACCTAATAAAAAAATCTGGGTTATGAGTGTTGTTTACCCTATAGATGTTGATAAACGTTGGCTAGGAAGTTTAGGGCATGATATTGCTTTAACAAATTTATTACACTCCTTTAAAGAGTCAGATCACCATCATAGCAGTCAACATTTTTTAATAGATCAATATGATAATTATATTATGGCTGGTAAATGGCAACAACAATTAGAACATAACGATGGCAAATTTAAACCTGATTTAACTGCATATCCAGATTTAGAAAAATTATTTCAACAAATAAAAAACCAACCCAATAAATCATTGCCGGAATTTTTGAATTTTGATGGGCGTGAATATATCGCATTCCCAATTTATGTGACTGAATTGGACTGGACATATATACATTTAGTTGCTGTAGATGAAGTATTATCTCCAGTACAAAATTTATTTTTATCTATAGCAATTTTAATTTTAAGTATTGCCTTATTAACTGGACTACTAATTAATATTAATGTTAGATTAACAGTTATCAAGCCACTATTATATTTAGAAAAAATAACTCGTCGTTATGGAAAAGGTGATTTAAACCAACGAATTAACATTTCAGGCAATAATGAAATTACCCATATGGGTAAAGTATTTAACGCTATGGCAGATAATTTTGCTAAAAATCAAAGTAATTTAAAACAAAGTGAAGCTAGATACAGATTTGTGTTAAATAGTTCACATGAAGCAATTTTAATTTTAGATCAAGCTGGCAAATTATTATTTACTAATCCAGCTTTTCCGATCATGCTTGGCTGTGATTTAGAAAAATTAAATAATCAATGTTTTTGGGATTTATTACACCCAGATGATTTTTTGAATAAACAAGCTAATTTTCAAGCAGTATGGGATAAAGATAATAAAGAATCCCAAGAAGAATTTAGAATTAGAGCCAAACATAATGAATATATTTGGGTAAAGTTGTTTTTACGCACAGTTATAGATGATACTGGTGAAAAAGTTTATTCTGGTACCTTAATTGATATATCTGATCGAATTTTTGCAAATAGAATTGATGCTGCCTTATCAAATGCTGACACTATGGCTTTATCAGGAATTTTAGTCAATGAAATATCCCAAATGTTATGCGAACAACTAGCAGAACTTTTTGGTTGCCCGCTAGTATGGATTTTATTAAAAGAAAACCATGATATTCGGTTAAATATTCAAGCTAGCGCAGGTAAAAACACTGAATTATTACAACATTTTTTACATCAACACCCAAATGATCCAGTAGTTAAAGCATTTTTAAATGGCTCTACAAAAACTAAAAATCCAAATGTAGATACTGAGTTTTTTTCTGATGTGGCAATTCCGTTAAAAGATCAAAAAAATATTTTAGGCGTATTGAGTTTTCAATTTCATTCACACTATAAATTAAATCCACAGGCATTAGAACGGCTGGAAAATTTAGCTAATAGAATTAGTTTAACCTTACAAAGAGTATTAAATCAACATTGGTTACGATTACAAAAAACTGCAATGGAATCAGTAGCAAATGCAATTTGTATTACCGATTCACATGGAAAAATTGAATGGATTAATGAAGCTTTTAGTCAATTAAGTGGTTATTCACTGGATGAAGCTTTAGGAAACACATTAAACAAATTGGTAAATTCGCATTATCATAGCGATAAATTTTGGGTGGAATTCTGGAGAACTTTAAAGGCTAAAAAAGTTTGGCGTGGTGAAAATGTAAATACTAATAAATCTGGACAACATTATATTGTGGCGCAAAGTGTAACTCCGCTATTAAATACCAACAATGATGTAACTCATTATATTGCAATACAAGAAGATATTACTGAAAAAAAGGCCATTGAAAAGAAAATGGAATTTATTGCTACTCATGATACTTTAACTGGCCTTGCAAATCGTTCGTTGTTGATTGACCATATTGATTTAAATATGTCTCAAGCTCAAAGACATCATGAACAAATGGCAATTCTGTTTTTGGATTTGGATAGATTTAAATTAATAAATGATACTTTAGGACATAAAGCTGGCGATGATTTATTGCAACAAGTTGCAGAACGTTTAAAAACTACCGTTAGTAGTGGTGATCTTGTTGCTAGACTTGGCGGCGATGAATTTGTTATTGTAATAAATTATATAGACTCAGAACCCGCATTATGCAAAATTGCAGCAGAAATCATTGCTTTATTTGAAACCCCTTTCAATATTAGTGATAAACAACATTATATTACTACCAGTTTAGGGATTTGCTTATATCCTTTAGATGGTAACGATACTCAAACCTTAATTAAAAAAGCTGATACTGCTATGTATTATGCTAAAGAACAAGGAAAAAATAATTTTCAGTTTTTTACTGATGCTTTAAATGAGCGAGTAGTTAAACGAGTTAATTTAGAAAATCATCTAAGAAAAGCCATCAAAAATCAAGAGTTTGAACTTTATTATCAACCCCAAATACCAACTTCTAACAATAATAATTTAGGTTTAGAAGCATTAATTCGTTGGCTACACCCTGAAAAAGGCATGATTTTACCTACAGAATTTATTCCTATAGCGGAAGAAACTGGTTTAATTGTACCTTTGGGGGCTTGGATTTTAAAACAAGCTTGCAAGCAAATAAAGCAATGGCATGACCAGGGATTATCTGATTTAAGAGTAAGTGTAAATTTATCTGCACAACAATTCAAAAGTAAAACTTTATTAGATGATATTACTAATGCATTAATAGATAGCAATTTATCTGCGAAGTATTTAGTCTGTGAATTAACCGAAAGTATGATGATGGAAAATATCGAAGATCACATAAAAGTTTTACATGCTGTTAAAGCATTGGGAGTTCAAGTTTCAATTGATGATTTTGGTACTGGTTATTCAAGTCTAAGTTATTTAAAACGGTTCCCAATTAATGAATTAAAAATTGATAAGTCTTTTATTGATGATATTGAAACTGATGAAAATGATCGTAATATTGTGCGTTCAATTATTACCTTGGGACATAATTTAAATTTAGATGTAATTGCAGAAGGCGTAGAAACTGAAAACCAACTTAAATTTTTACAAGATAACAATTGTGATTATATTCAAGGCTACCATTTCAGCAAACCTTTACAAGCTAAAAATGTATTTGATTTTATAAATAACCTAACAATAAAAACCCATGATAATGACAATAAGTAAATTCTATAGCAATCAAATTTCACTATTACAAAAACAAGTATATTATCAACAAATAATGGCATTACCCAAGCAACAAAAATGGTTGGTTTTAAGTGCTATTTTTATAGTTGCACAACTAATTTTATTTGGTCTCTTAGGTTTGTTTTTTGGCAAAATAGTTGTAATAGGTTTAATTGCTAGTATTTTAGCTGGTTTAGCTACAGGTGTTGGAGCCTTGCCAGTTTTATATGTTAAAAAAATCTCCTCAAATTTATTTAGTAGCCTGCTTGGTGGGGCTGCTGGGGTTATGTTGGCAGCTACCGCATTTTCATTAATTATTCCAGGCATGGAATTTGGTGATGCAATTTGGGCTGGCAAAGGTTTGTGGCTAGTCACTATCGGCATGTTAATGGGCGTAATGTTTTTGCATTACATGGATAAGAAATTACCGCATTTACACTTTGATACCCTCCCAGAATCAAAATTTGATTCGATGCAAAAACTTAGTTTATTCATTCTTGCAATTACCATCCATAATTTTCCTGAAGGCATGGCAGTTGGGGTAAGTTTTGGTACTGGAGATCTAAATAATGGCTTAGTATTAGCAATTGCGATCGCATTACAAAATATTCCTGAGGGTTTAGCGGTTGCATTACCTTTAGTTGCATTGGGTTATGACAAATGGCGCGCAGTTGGAATAGCAACTTTAACTGGTTTAGTAGAACCAATTGGGGGCTTGTTGGGAATCACAATGGTAACTGTATTTACCCCAGTATTACCTATAGCTATGGGGTTTGCAGCCGGCGCAATGTTGTTCGTAATTAGTGAAGAAATCATTCCAGAAGTTCATGCTCAAGAACGCTCTCGCCAAGCAACCTTTACCTTAATTGCCGGCTTTATTCTCATGATGTTATTGGATAATTTGTTAACCTAAAGTTTGTTTTTTCAACTAGCTTTCAATTTGACCCCATGATACGCAATCCTTCCACTTATTCCAAAGTGGTTGTGCGCCTGCAATTGCAACTGCATCTACTAAGCAATACCAAGCTGCTACACCACTAGGAGGGTTGCCTTGACTAACTCCAGTTGCAGGATCTATAACTGCCCATGCCCAAGTATTTCCATATGTACCTACAATTTCTAACCATGAAGTAATAAAAAATGCTCCTAGATATACCATTGGTGAACGACCTTTAAATAAACAGCCTAAAAACACTATAAATAACACTGCTCCATATACATCTTGTCGTTCCGCATAAGAACTAATACCAAATAATGCCCAAGAACTACCAATAATAACTACAAAAGTTGCAATTTTACTAGCATATTGCTGAAAAAATCCCGAGCGTCCTAATGCCACTGCGGTTAAATATACCATTCCATGTCCAGCTGGAATATATAACGGCAAGTTGTGCAATCTATATATATATCCTTCCATGTATAATGAGGCAAAATTTTCTCCTATTGTAGCGAAAACAACCGCAATCAATACCTGTATTCGCACTAAGCCAGTTTCACCCTTTAACATAATAATTAAAAATGTCCAAGCCAATATAGCTAAAATTGTCTGAGCAAATAATGGCGTGGTTGCTTGACCATCATAAGTTAAAAATACCGTAACGCATAAAAAAGTAAAACTAGCGATTTTATAATCTCGACTTTGATGTGGAATAATCACATTTAGATTAGAAAAATTGTGAAACATTAATAAACACCCATAAAAATAAAGCCATTAGTCTAAAGTATTCAAGCTGGTTATCCAATATTTAAACAATCCAATAAGCAATAAATCCATAACGACAAGCTTTACCGCATAAAATAATCCCAGCAGAGAATAAAAATGGCATTTTTAGCCAACCACCAGCAAAACAAAACCCATCTCCAACAATTGGCAACCAAGAAAATAATAACGCCCAATAGCCCCATTTTTTCACAAAGTTAATTCCACGTTGTTGTTTTATAGATAAATTCTTGGATAAAGGATATTTTTTAGCCGCAAACAAACCTAAAGCCCAAGTTGTAAATGCGCCTAAAGTATTGCCTAAAGTTGCAATCACAATTAATTGCATTACCTGAGTAGAATCTTCTACCAACATATACGCTAATAAAGCCTCAGAACCTCCGGGTGCAATAGTTGAAGAAATAAACGCACTAATAAATAATCCATATATTGAGACTGATTCCATTATGTTCTCGCATAAAAAAACCTCTGAAATTTGGCATCTCAGAGGTTGTAAACTTTAAAACTTAAAATGCTATTTTTCTGGTAAGCGTTTATTAGACAAAATAAATTCTAACAATTTTTTAACATTACCAAGCAACAAGACTATAGCATCACCCAGCATCTCAAATAAATAGGTAATTGATTCACTTACACTTTTACCTTTGAGTTTAGGAGTTAAAAATGCCGCTAAAAATAGTCCAGCAGCTAGACCTATAATCATAACTCCTGAAATAAAACTTTCAACCACAGGCGGTGCATCTTTAAGTGCCTTAGCTTGTTCTGCAACTAATTTTGCCTCAGAAACTGATAATAAAGCTGGAATACTATCGCTATAATCATCTTGAATAACATTAGCAGTTACACCTGGTATGCTAGGTAAATCACCATCACCTTTGCCAATTTTCAATTGCCCTTTCATACCTTTTTCCATATGTTGTGAAATATCACAATGGACTAAATATGTTTTGTCATTAGGTGGAAAAATTAAAGTTCCAGAAACCTGTCCAGGCCCTGTAACTTCTAAATGAAACATACCTTTAGGATATAAATATTTAGGCAAGCCATGCATCATCCACTGATGACGAATATTATCATCATTAACTAAAGTAACCGTTAATTTAGTACAAGGTTTGAACTGATATTCTTGTTGATCGAAAGCAAACATTCGTCCAGGAAATTTTTCAGCATATTCATGTCCAGCATGTACTGTGATATGTTTGCTTTCAGAAATACTGTCACAACCTCCAGGTAAGGTATCAGTATTGTTTCCCATTACCATACCACCATCCATATCCATCATATGACCGTCGCCATGATCCATTAATTTCTTATCATGATCCTGAAATTCACGCGCAGATACAGAGGTAATACTAAATGCTATTGCCAAAATTAGTAATAACTTAGCCATGACTAACTTCCTTTTTTATTTGATGACACAACAGAAATAATTTTGGCACGATTTAGGAATAATAAATATGCACCTAGTCCAAAAAACAAACCTATAAAAAATTTATCCGTTGCAGTAGTAGTATTGGAATTAGCCGCCGCTTCTGCATCAGATAACATTGCTGTTGGCCCTTTTTCAACTGCCATTGGCATAGCAGCAGGTGGAGCTACATAATTTGTGCCGTCAATTTCACCCAAACTATTCCAAGAATCTATATTTTGCCAAACTGGAACTTTACGCTCAAAAAATGCTTTAGTGAATAACGACGCTGCACTTTCACCAATAGCTTTCGGTAGTCCTTGTTCATTTAAATACTTTTTATATACCAAGGCACTAACATTACCGCCAGGATTCATACCATCTGTAGTAATGCCTTTCTCACGATGATCATGAAAAATCCAAATTCCTTCACCATAACTATGCAAGCCATCATCAACAGTACTAATTTTCAAATCATTCCGTTGTGCAGGTGCTAAATCATATACATCTCGCATAATTTGTGCAGATTTATTATGTTCAACTCCATCATAATGCGTAATCGTACCTTTATGTCCATGCGTATGCATAGCTAAAGTTTCGCCGGTACTATTGAACATTCTGATTTTAATGTTTTGATCCGGTTCAGCAACAATTATGGACTCTCTAAGTGTATACGGAAATGAACGCCCATTCAAAGTATGGTAATCCTCAGTAGAATCATTCATGTTATATTCGCGATTCATCTTTTTAGCAATTAAACGTGGATCATTATATTGCTGAATTACTTCATGTAATTGCTTGTCCATAGCATGATAATGTAAATCATATTCACTATCGTATTCTTCTAAAATAGCTTTCGATGGATGTCTTACTTGACCAGCACCAACATTAAAAGTTTGTACCCAGTTATTAGGTCGATTTTCTTCTACTATAAACATGCCAACCAAACCCATAGCTAAATGCACATGCGTTTGTACGTGACAATGATATACAAAAGTTCCTGGAACTCTAGGCTGAATTTCATAAGTCTTGCTTTGTCCTGGCAACACAAATTTATCACTAGATTGTGGCACTCCATCGTTACCTTCACCCTTCGTATCTATAAATGGATGATCGACACCATGCAAATGAATGGTATGTGGAAAGTAATGACTATTTTCTAATTGAATCCAAACTGTATCACCTTGCTCAACCCTAATTACTGGTGATGGCGCACGTAACAATGGATTTGCATCTACACCTACAAAACTATTCGTCGCCATTCCACGAGTTTTTGGAGCAAAAACCCACATTCCAGGTTGTACTCCAGGAGCAATATCAAAAGTGGGCACTAACCCTGGAAAATCTGGCGAATGACCATTTAATTCAGCTACTTCAAGCTTGATAATAATTAAATCTGGATCTCCATCCCCATCCATATCATTTTTTTTCGTAATTGCATCGGCAGCAAAATGCGTACGCATTAAAGTTTCCATAGAAATATTATTCGTACCTTTTACCGTAGCTATAATATTATCTGGATTATCCGGACTGCAACGTAATGATTCTTGTATCTCAATTCCTTCAATGGTTTGAGCTTTACGCCATTCAGGATTACTATCAATACATGCTTTTTCAACAGTTCCACGATCAACTTCAACTGTTTTGGGTAAATTTTTTACACCAGCAAACGCTAATAAGGGCATCATAAAAATTGCCCCAAAAAGAATATTTAAGGGATGGTTTTGCATCTTGTTTTACCTTGTATACTTTTAATTTAATATTAAAATTTTAAGCGTCTTTAAATCTTACCTAATATTTCATCAACCTTATTTTTAAAGCCAGCATTAGATAAATACAATACATAAAATCCAGCAAGTGCAAAGAAAGCATATAACAAAATTTCTTTTAGACTAGTTGATTGACCAGATCCAGCTCTAAAACCCATATGCGCATCTAAACGTTCGCCTTTAGATTCTTCAGTAGGTAATAAAGTAATATGAATTAAATACTTACCTTTTTCAGCCACACCTTGAGGTAATTTTAAAACTACTGTACCTGATTTGTGTCGTTTAGCTTCTTGAAAAAATACTCTATCACCTTCAGGCTCTTTAGTAACTTCAAATTCAACCATCATATTTCTATAACGAATATCTTGATAATCAAATACTAATTGTGTCAAAGATCCAGTATCAGGTATATTGCCGCAAAACTCTTCAGCAGGATAAACACTAGGTTGATAAGCTGTATAATGAATCCAATGATTTGGCTCTAATTCAAATTTACATTGATCTGTATCAGTACCAGCTGCGCCACCATGCGCCCATAAAGCCGAGGAAAAAATTAATCCTATTAAAACCAGAAAACCATTTCTTAATCTAGATGATTTATTCATAATACCTTCCTATTTTGTAATAATTGTTATTATTTATTTTTTATCTAAAATATAGTTAAAGATAACTAGCTAACTCTAACACGTTGCCCTTAATTTATAAAGGGTATTGCGGATATAGTTTATTTGTATATGTTTATTTACTAATGTAAATATTGCCATATAGCTCTCCTTCTCGTAGACTGCTCGCAGTTTTGTAATTTTTTTGGAAAACAGAATGTCAATTTTATTAAATTCCAGTGCATGGAAAAAAACTCAACGCCATTATAACGACATACATAACTTATCATTATCAGCAGAATTTAAACTTGACTCACAAAGGTTTAATAAATTTTCCTTACAATTTGATGATATTTTATATGATTTTTCCAAAAATATTATTAATGATAAAACTTTACCCTGCTTAATTGATATTGCTAAGCAAGCAAACTTAGTAGAAAAACGCACTGCTATGTTTGCTGGAGAAATGATTAATACCACTGAAAGGCGTGCAGTTTTACACACCGCATTACGCAATCGCGGTGAAACCGAAATATACTTTCAAAAACAAAACGTAATGCCAGCAGTTTTAAAAATGTTGGCAAAAATGCGCGAATTTTGTCAACAAATTCATTCTGGAACTTGGAAAGGTTATAGTAATAAAAAAATTACTGATATTGTAAATATTGGCATTGGCGGTTCTGATTTAGGTCCAAAAATGGTTTCTACAGCCTTAAAACCATATGCAATTGCAGGCTTAAATATCCATTTTGTGTCTAATATAGACCAAGCTAATATAGTTGAAACTTTAGCTAATTTAAATCCAGAAACTACCTTGTTTATTGTGGCATCTAAAGTATTTAATACTCAAGAAACCATGACAAATGCCAATTCTGCTAAGCGTTGGTTTTTGCAACAAGCTCCAGATATTGCTGCAATTCAACAACATTTTATCGCAATCTCAACTCACACGGAAAATGTCAATAATTTTGGTATTAGTGAAGCAAACATGTTTGAATTCTGGGATTGGGTCGGTGGGCGTTATTCGGTATGGTCAGCTATTGGTTTCTCAGTGGCATTATATGTTGGCATGGATAACTTTGAAGAATTATTAGAAGGTGCGTATGCAGCTGATCAACATTTTTGCACTGCTCCATTAGAAAAAAACATTCCTGTTATCATGGCACTGCTAGGTATTTGGTATAATAATTTTTTTGAAGCTGAATCACATGTTATTTTACCCTATGACCATAGCCTTAAATTTTTCGCGGATTATTTTCAGCAAGCTGATATGGAAAGTAATGGCAAAAGTGTAGATAGAAAAGGCAATCCTGTAGATTACCATACCGGCCCTATTATTTGGGGGCAACCTGGTACTAATGGACAACATGCTTTTTATCAATTAATGCATCAAGGTACCAAATTAATTCCCTGTGATTTTTTAGCTCCGGCACAAAGTCATTATGATTTACCTGAGCATCATGATATTTTAATTTCTAATTTCTTATCACAACCTGAAGCTTTAATGCAAGGTAAAACTGTTGAAGCAGTTAAACAAGATTTAATAGGCAAAGATAAGTATGATAATGAATTAGTTGCTTCAAAAATATTTACTGGAAATAAACCCTCTAGTAGTTTCCTGTTTAAAAAACTCACTCCAAAAACTTTAGGTAGCATAATTGCATTTTATGAACATAAAATTTTTACACAAGGAATCATTTGGGATATTAATTCTTTTGACCAAATGGGTGTAGAACTTGGAAAAGTATTAGCAAAAGTTATTTTGCCTGAGCTAAAAAATGATAACATAATTAACAGTCATGATAGTTCAACCAATGCTTTAATTAATAAGTACAAACAATTACGGTAACGCATTTGCTAAAAAAACTTGCTTTAATATTATCGAATTTAGTTTACACATTATTCTTATTGTCTTGTGATAATTTTTCTGTACCAAAACCAGTTGAAAAAAATAAGTACGAAAATTTATCTAAACTAGAACAAATTAAACGTGAAGGCGTGTTAAATGTTGTAACTCGTATAGATCCAACTACTTATTATCCTTTGGAAATGGGATATACAGGCTTGGAATATGATTTAATGATGTTATTTTCCGAGCATTTGGGAGTTAAAATTAATTTTGTAGTTCCTGATAATTTTACTATGCTAATCAATAACATTTCTCAAGGTAAAGTTGATATTGCCGCAGCAGGATTAACTATTACTGAAGCCCGTAAACAAAAAATGCGCTTTAGTCATTCTTATCAAGAAGTCACCGAACAAATTATTTACAAATCTGGTACGCCACGCCCAAAAAAACCATTGGACTTAAATAATGGAATTTTTGAAGTTGTAGAACAAACTAGTCATGTAGAAAGTTTAAATAACTTACAATCAACTTTAAGTTCGCCATTAACTTGGATTGTAAATACACAGCTTGATAGTAATGAAATTATAAGCTTGGTGTACGCAGGATTGATTGATTATACCGTGGCTGATTCTAATCAAATTGCATTAATGCGTAGATTTTATCCTAAATTACACAGTGCTTTTGATATTAGCAAACCACGTAAATTAGCTTGGGCAATGCAATTATCAGATGATAATAGTCTATATGATGAAGTTCAGGTGTTTTTTAAAAAAATCCAAGAGGATAAAACTTTAGCGCAAATACTAGACCGATATTATGGTCACATTCATAGTCTAAATTACTTTGATACCTGTACATTTTTTCAACACCGCAAAACCCGTTTGCCTACTTATAAATCGCATTTTGTTACTGCTGGAAAAAAACATAATGTTGATTGGCGTTTATTAGCTGCTATTGGTTATCAAGAATCTCATTGGCAAGCACATGCAATTTCACCCACAGGTGTAAAAGGTATAATGATGCTTACCAAAGATACTGCAAATCATGTTGGAATTAAAAATAGAACTGATCCAATTCAAAGCATTCAAGGTGGTGCATTATATTTTTTCCAGAGACACAAAACCATTCCAGCTAGAATTCCAGAACCTGATCGTACTTGGCTAGCATTAGCTTCATATAATATCGGCTTTGGACATTTAGAGGACGCAAGAATTCTAACCCAAAAATATGGCGACAATCCAGATAAATGGATGGATGTTAGAGAATATTTACCATTAATTGCTGAAGAGCCATGGTTGCCAGAATTAAGATATGGCTATGCGCGTGGAAATGAACCTTTGCGCTATGTTGAAAATATTCGTAATTATTACGATTTATTAATTTGGAAAACTAAGTAATTTCAGCATCCTACCATTAATTTTAATAGTAAGATGCGCTTAACAACTAATTAAATATCACTAATCCATCCGATAATTCGGTGCTTCTTTAGTAATAGTAACATCATGCACATGGCTTTCACGCATCCCTGCACCTGTTACACGCACAAACTGAGATTTTTCATGCATATCAGGAATGGTCTCGCAACCCGTGTAACCCATACTAGAACGAATTCCACCTAATAACTGATGAATAATTGCATATAAACTACCTTTGTAAGGCACTCTACCTTCAATGCCCTCTGGTACTAATTTTTCTACATCATTATCTTCTTGGAAATACCTATCACTAGATCCCTGTTGTTGCGACATTGCACCCAATGACCCCATGCCACGATAAGATTTATACGAACGCCCTTGAAATAACTCTACTTCTCCAGGAGCTTCTTCTGTACCTGCAAACAAACCACCTAACATTACAGCAGACGCACCAGCAGCTAAAGCCTTAGCCACATCACCTGAATAACGAATTCCACCATCAGCAATTAATGGCACGCCAGTTCCCTTAAGTGCATCAGCAACATTACTGATAGCAGTCATTTGTGGCACTCCAACTCCAGCTACAATTCTAGTAGTACAAATAGAACCCGGGCCAATTCCTACTTTAACTCCATCAGCACCAGCTTCAATTAAAGCCTTAGCTGCATCAGCAGTAGCAATATTTCCACCGATAACTTGTACTTGCGGATAATTATTTTTTACCCAACGAACTCTATCTATCACACCTTGAGAATGTCCATGAGCAGTATCCACAATAATTACATCTACACCAGCTTTTACCAAAGCTGCAACTCGTTCCTCAGTTCCATCACCAGTACCTACAGCCGCACCTACACATAATTGTTCCTGTTGATCTTTACAAGCTTGCGGATAATCCTTAGCCTTTTGAATATCCTTCACCGTAATCATTCCACGCAAATGAAACGCATCATTTACTACTAATACTTTTTCAATTCTATGCTTATGTAATAAAGCTACAGCCTCTGAATAATCCGCCTGCTCATTAATAGTTACCAAACGCTCTTGAGGAGTCATGACCTGAGTAATCAATACATCCAACCGCGTTTCAAAGCGTAAATCCCGACTAGTAACAATTCCAACTAATTTATCTCCATCTACAACTGGCACTCCAGAAATATTCTTAGCTTTAGTTAATTCAATAACTTCACGTACAGTAACCGTAGGTGCAACTGTAATTGGATCCTTAATCACACCGCTTTCATACTTTTTAACTGCAATAACTTCATGCGCTTGTTCCGCAACAGTCATGTTTTTATGAATAATCCCAATTCCACCTTCTTGTGCAATTGCAATCGCCAAACGCGCCTCAGTAACTGTATCCATTGCTGCTGAAACCAATGGAATATTCAATTTAATTGTACGAGTTAACTGAGTTTGCATGTCTACATCACGTGGCAATATAGTCGAATGGGCTGGCACTAATAAAACGTCATCAAATGTAAGTGCTTCCTGAATAATATGCATGACGATCTCTATAAATAAAAAATAACCCATCATTATGCCATAAGAAAGTACCTGATAATCCTTATAACTACAGAGAATATAAAAATACTATCAAATTTTAGTTATTTCCTTTAATCTACAGTTTCAACATTAGAATTAATATTGAATTATTGAATTTTGCCATTGTATCCATTAATTAACTCCCAAGCATTATGCAAACCATAAATACATTAAGACAACGTTATCAACAAATTAGATCCACATCTGAAAAAATTTGTACGCCTTTAATTACTGAAGATTATCAAATTCAATCAATTCTAGAAACTAGTCCACCTAAATGGCATTTAGCCCATATTTCTTGGTTTTTTGAAACTTTTTTGTTAATTCCAAATCAAACTAGCTATAAAGTTTTTCAATCACAATATCAAATATTATTTAATTCTTATTACGAAACCATTGGTAAATTTCATCCACGAGCTAAACGCGGATTATTAGCCAGACCTAGTGTAGAAGAAATATATGCTTATCGAAGTTATATAGATGCCGCCATGGAAAATTTATTTGATTATTTAATCCACCAACCAGATGAAAAATTAATGTTTTTCATTGAATTAGGTTTAAATCACGAACAACAACATCAAGAATTATTATTGATGGATATTAAACATAACTTCTCGGTGAATCCATTAAAACCAGCTTATCGTCAAGACTTAGCCACTAATAATTCGCAAATCAGCCATCCAATTACGTGGCAAACTCATAACGCTGGCATATATCAAATTGGTTACAGCGGTTCTGAATTTGCATATGACAATGAATCTCCTCAACATCCGCAATATTTAACTTCTTTCAAGATTGCGAATCGTTTGATAACTAACGGAGAATATCTAGGCTTTATTTTAGATCAAGGCTATCAACAAGTAGATTTATGGTTAGCAGATGCTTGGGCGCATTTAAAACAACATAATTGGCAACACCCATTATATTGGCAGCCAGATGGAGATAATTGGCTTGAAATGACTTTAGCAGGTTTAGTAAAGTTAAATTTACATGCACCTGTATGCCATATTAGCTATTATGAAGCCGATGCCTATGCGCGTTGGGCTGAAAAACGCTTGCCTACCGAAGCAGAATTAGAACTTGCACTTAGTCAACATGCTATTGCGGGAAATTTCTTTGCACAAGATTATTTACACCCTCAAGCCGCTGAAAAATCTGGACAATGGTATGGAGATTTATGGACTTGGAGTAGTAGTTCTTATCAAGCCTACCCTGGATTTAAACCCCTTGCAGGTTCAGCTGGTGAATATAATGGTAAATTTATGTGCCAACAAATGATTTTACGTGGAGGCTCTTGTGTAACTTCACAAAATCATCTGCGAAATAGTTATAGAAATTTCTTTTATCCACATGATAGATGGCAATTTAGTGGTATTCGTTTAGCTAGCGACCAAAATATTTAACTAGGGAAATCCAAATATGAAATTATTTTTTCACGATTATCAACCTGAATTTGAAGATTTATCCAACACAATTCAACAAGGTTTACAGAAATTTCCCAAACAATTACATCCTAAATTATTTTATGATGCCATTGGTTCACAAATCTTTGATCGAATTTGTGCGCAACCTGAATATTATGTTCCCACAATAGAACAACAAATTTATACTACTTATGCACATGAAATAATTCAACATTTACCATCAAACTGTCAAATTATTGAGCCTGGTGCTGGCAGTAGTAAAAAAATTCGGGTGCTATTGGATCAAATGCAACCAAATTTATATGCTCCGATGGATATTTCTGCGGAACATCTACGCATCTCTGCGCAAAAATTGTCCCAAGATTATCCCTTATTAACCATTCATGCAATCTGTGTAGATCATACTCAAGCATATGCTTTGCCCACAGAAATTCCATTCTCAAAGCGCATATTTTTTTATCCTGGCTCTAGTTTAGGTAATTTTCATCCACATGAAGCAATTCAGTTTTTGCAAGATTTGCGGAATAAAGTTGACTTAGATGGGGGCTTATTAATTGGTATTGACACTAAAAAAGAGCATACCATTTTAAATAACGCTTACAACGATGCTGCTGGAGCTACCGCAGACTTTAATTTGAATTTATTACAACGGATTAATGTAGAACTAAAAAGCAATATTGATATAAATAATTTTCGTCATCATGCGTTTTATAATGCTGAAAAAGGTCGAATTGAAATGCATTTATTTAGTGAAACTGAGCAAACTATCCACATCAATAACAATAGTTTTAACTTTCAAGCCGATGAATCTATTCATACTGAAAATTCATACAAATATACTGTAGCTGAATTTCAAGCTTTAGCTGCAAAATCAGGTTGGCAAAGTCACAAAGTTTGGCAAGATGAAAAAAAATATTTTAGTGTACATTTTTTAAAACCTAGTAAGAATTAATATGCAATTATGTATAATTATCCAATATTAAAAGGCAATGCTTCATTTTTGGTAGCACAGTTTTTAATTGAGTTTCAGTGATATAAAAATGCGGTGATAAACGAATATAATCACCGCGTTGACTACAAATTATGCCCTGCTGATTTAATTGCTGACATAATTTAGCCGTATTTATTCTAGGAATTTTAAAACTAATAATTCCCGCACGTTGCTTGGCAGTTGCTGGAGTAATTATTTCACAACCCAAACTATTTAGTTGCTGCCATAAGTAATCTATCCGTTCAGTAATTGCATTGCTGATATTCTGTAAACCCAGCTCTAGCAACATATTTAAACTACTGGCTAAAATCAATTCATTAAGAGTATTTAAACTCCCAGCTTCAAAACGTTGTGCCGTAGTAGCTATTTCAACTTGCAAACTTGTAAAATCTGCTTGTTTTAACATATGCCAACCATATTGATGCAATTTTAAGCGCGTCAACCACTTTGAAGCCACATATAACACACCCGTACCTTCAGCAGCACAAAGCCATTTATGTCCACATGCAACTAAAAAATCAATTTGCATTGACTGAACATCTATTGGATATGCTCCCAATTGCTGGGCTGCATCTACACAAAAAGCTATGGTTTGAGTATTACAAAATGCACCCAAACGTAGCAAATCCAATTTACACCCATCATGATATTGCACCGCACTTACAGTCAATAAACGGGTATTTTTATTGCAAGCAGCTATTAAAGCTTGTTCAGGATCAGCATGTAGAGCTAAATCCACCCAAATACAATTTACCCCTTGTGAAGCTAAAGCTTGCCAGATTAAACGATTAGAAGGAAATTCTTGCACCGCTAAAACAATATTATCTTGAGGCTGCCAATCTATTCCAGTAGCAATTATTGATAAGGCTTCAGAAGTATTTTTTAGCAATGCCACCTGCGTGTTAGTAGCAGCATTTAATAACACTGCTAATTGTTGCCTTAATTGTTGTTGTTTTTGCTCCCATTCCAACATTACCGCAGCAGTAGGTTGTTGCATCTGTATAACAAAAGTTTCCACTACTTGACGACTACATACAGGCCACGGCGATAAGCGCGCATGATTTAAATAAACATTGTCAACATTGGTAACAAATTGCTGGCTTAAATTAATCATGCTTATATACAAATATTAGTGCGCAATAACTTTGGCAGCGCTAATAGCTGCATCCGTATCTATATTTTGACTAGTAGCTGTATCCTCAACTAAAGCTGTTGGAGTATATTGCAAAGCAAAATCTAATACTTCATCTATCCAAGCCACAGGTTTTATTTCTAAATTAGCTTTTACATTAGCTGGTATTTCCACTAAATCCTTGGCATTATCCGCAGGAATCAATACTTGCGTAATTCCACCCCGATGCGCAGCTAATAATTTTTCTTTCAAACCACCAATAGGCAATACTTCACCACGTAAAGTAATTTCACCAGTCATAGCTACATTAGCTCGCACTGGAATTTTGGTTAATGCCGACACAATCGCCGTACACATGCCTACCCCTGCGCTAGGTCCATCTTTTGGAGTTGCACCTTCAGGCACATGCACATGAATATCTTGCGTTTGAAATTGCTGCTCATTAATTCCCAAAACTTTAGCACGACTACGCACTACTGTCATCGCAGCTTCAATCGACTCCTTCATAACATCGCCTAATTTACCTGTAGACAATTGCTTGCCTTTCCCAGGCATGACTGCGGTTTCAATAGTTAATAATTCACCACCTACTTCAGTCCAAGCCAAACCAGTTACTTGACCAATTTGGTCGTTCTCTTCCGCAACTCCATAATCAAAACGTTTTACACCCAAATAATCATCTAAATTGTCTGCCGACACCTGAATTAATGGCTGATTTGCCTGTAATAAAATATTTTTTACTACTTTACGACAGATTTTTGAAATTTCACGTTCTAAACTACGAACTCCAGCTTCACGCGAATAATAGCGAATAATATCACGTACTGCCGCTTCATCAATTGTAATTTCAGCAGATTTCAAGCCATTATTCTTAATTTGCTTAGGAATTAAAAACCGCAAAGCAATGTTAATTTTTTCATCCTCGGTATAGCCAGATAAACGAATTACTTCCATACGATCCAATAAAGCATGAGGAATATTCATGGTATTGGCTGTAGCTACAAACATTACATCTGACAAATCAAAATCAACTTCCAAATAATGATCTGCAAAAGTATGATTTTGTTCTGGATCTAAAACTTCCAATAATGCTGAAGCTGGATCACCCCGAAAATCAGCTGCCATTTTATCAATTTCATCTAACAAAAATAATGGGTTTCTAGTTTTAACTTTGGATAAGTTTTGTAAAATCTTCCCTGGCATTGAACCAATATAAGTACGTCTATGTCCACGAATTTCAGCTTCATCTCTAACACCACCTAAAGCCATGCGTACATATTTACGATTAGTTGCATTCGCAATAGATTTGCCTAATGAAGTTTTACCAACTCCAGGAGGTCCAACTAAACATAAAATTGGCCCTTTAAGTTTTTGCACTCGCTGTTGCACCGCCAAATATTCTAAAATCCGTTCCTTAACTTTTTCCAAGCCATAATGTTCTGCTTCTAAAACTTCTTCCGCCACTTTTAAATCACGCCGCACCTTGGTTTTTTTCTTCCAAGGCACATTAATCATCCATTCAATATAATTGCGCACTACTGAAGCTTCCGCAGACATTGGCGACATTAATTTTAGCTTGCTTAACTCGGTATTAGCCTTTTCCTTAGCTTCTTTAGATAACCCAGCTTTATGAATTTTTTGTTCTAATTCCTCTAATTCATTAACTACTTCATCCATATCCCCAAGTTCTTTCTGAATAGCTTTCATTTGCTCATTCAGATAATACTCACGTTGGTTTTTTTCCATTTGCTGCTTAACACGACCACGAATGATTTTTTCCATTTCCAAAATGTCTAATTCTGCTTCCATTAGCGACATTAAACTTTCTAAACGCTCCACCACATTAGTTAAAGCTAAAATTCGTTGTTTTTCAGAAATTTTTAAAGTCATATGCGCTGCAATTGTATCCGCAAGCCGACTTGGATCATCTATGCCAGTCACTGAACTCAATACTTCAGGTGGGATTTTACTGTTAAGTTTTACATATTGGTCAAATGAATTAATCGCAGTGCGTTGCAACACATCTAATTCACTGGCATTAATATTTAAATAATCAGGAATAATTTCAATAGCAGCAGAAAAATAAGTTGCAGTGTTTTGATATTGTTTAATTGCACAACGCTCACAACCTTCAACTAAAACTTTTACAGTACCATCAGGCAATTTTAAAAGTTGTAAAATATTCGCCAAAGTCCCAATTTGATATAAATCTTCAAAACTAGGGTCATCAATACTCGCTTCTTGTTGCGCAACCAATAAAATTTGCTTATTTTCTTGCATTGAAACATCTAATGCATCAATTGATTTTTCCCGCCCTACAAACAATGGAATTACCATATGTGGATACACCACAACATCTCTTAATGGTAAAACAGGAATCAAATTATTCTCAGTGTCATCTATATCAGTCATATTTTTTTCCATGCATGGAATATAATTATTTATGCTGATTTTAATATGGGGACAAGCATGTAAATAGCAAGTTTTAGACAAAAAAAACGGAAAATGTCGCCATATTTCCGTTAGTAATACTTATTAATAGAACCGCTTTAAGTGTCTCCAGAAGCTAGTTTAGGTTCGGATTCATAAATAAATAATGGTTCAGTTTTACCTAACACCACATCTTTATCTAACACAACTTTAGTAATATTATCTTTAGAAGGCAATTCATACATAGTATCTAATAAAATATTCTCTACTATAGTTCTTAAACCTCTAGCACCAGTCTTTCTATCCATAGATTTACGTGCAATTGCCTGCAAAGAATCATCTCTAAATTCTAATTCTGCACCTTCCATAGCAAACAAATGTTGATATTGTTTGATTAAAGAATTTTTGGGTTCAGTTAAAATTTGAATCAAAGCTGCTTCGTCTAACTCTTCTAAAGTTGCAATTACTGGCAAACGTCCAATAAATTCAGGAATCAAACCATATTTAATTAAATCCTCTGATTCTACTTCAGCGAATAATTCACCAATATTTTTATGCTCATCTTTAGTTTTAACTTCTGCACCAAAACCAATTCCGCCCGTTTCAGAACGAGCTTGAATGACTTTGTCTAAACCTGCAAACGCACCACCAACAATAAATAAAATATTCGCGGTATTAACTTGTAAAAAATCTTGTTGCGGATGTTTGCGCCCACCTTGAGGCGGAATAGATGCTACAGTGCCTTCAATTAATTTCAATAAAGCCTGTTGCACACCTTCACCAGAAACATCTCGAGTAATAGATGGATTTTCAGATTTTCTGGAAATTTTATCTATTTCATCAATATATACAATTCCAGATTCAGCTTTTTCCACATCATAATCACATTTTTGCAATATTTTGTGAATAATATTTTCTACATCTTCACCTACATAACCAGCTTCAGTTAATGTAGTAGCATCTGCAATCGTAAATGGTACATTTAATAATCTAGCCAAAGTTTCCGCTAATAAAGTTTTTCCAGAACCAGTAGGCCCAATTAATAAAATATTACTTTTAGTTAATTCAACTTCATCTTGCTTTGATTGACTGCGCAAACGTTTATAATGGTTATATACAGCTACAGCTAAATTTTTCTTAGCACTGTTTTGACCAATTACATATTGATCCAAAATTTGTTTAATTTCTTTCGGCTTAGGTAATTCTGTACCAAAAGTTGTATTTTCATCTGCTGCTTGAACTTCATCACGAATAATATCATTACATAAGCCTACACATTCATCACATACATAAACTGATGGACCTGCAATTAATTTTTTGACTTCATGCTGACTTTTACCACAAAATGAACAGTATAAAAGTTTATCATCGTCTTTAGTGGTTTTATCTTGACTCATAAATAGCTATCCATAAACGTCTTAAATATCAGTAGTTCTCTGCGATAAAACACGATCAATTAGACCATATTCAACAGCTTCATCACTGCTCAAAAAATTATCTCTGTCGGTATCTTGTGCAACTTGTTCAATTGACTGCCCAGTATGGCGTGCTAAAATTTTATTCAGTTTAGATCTAATTAATAAAATTTCTTTTGCATGAATCTCAATATCTGAAGCTTGCCCTTGAAAACCACCCAAAGGTTGATGAATCATCATTCTTGAATGTGGTAAACAAAAACGCTTATCAGCCGCACCACCAGCTAATAATAATGCTCCCATGCTTGCAGCTTGCCCAATACATAAAGTGCTAACATCTGGTTTAATAAATTGCATAGTATCATAAATTGACATCCCAGCAGTTACTGAACCTCCAGGAGAATTAATATACAAATGAATATCTTTATCTGGATTTTCTGATTCTAAAAACAATAATTGCGCAACAATTAAATTAGCCATGTAATCTTCTACTTGACCAACTAAAAAAATCACCCGCTCTTTCAGTAAACGCGAATAAATGTCAAAAGAACGTTCTCCACGAGCAGTTTGTTCAATTACCATTGGAACTAAACCACCAGCATTCTGGGGCGAAACAGCATTATTCAATATTTTATCTGTATACATGTATATATTATCTTTTAGATTACTAGGATTATTTATTCATGAGATCATAAAAATTAACCTGCTCATATGATATTTGAATTTGTTCAGTAATCCATGCCACAACTTGATCTTCTAATACCACTTGGCGCACATCATTTAAACGTGATTCATCTGCATAATACCAGTCTATAACTTCTGCTGGAGTTTCATAACTAGCTGAAACTGACTCAACCATAGATCGTACTTTGTCATTATCTAACTTAATGTCGTTATTTTGAATAATATGACTTAAAATCAAACTTAAACTTACACGTTTTTTTGCTTGCTCAATAAACACTTCACGTGGAAAGTCAGCATCTTCAACTGGTAAATTTTGATTCTTACGCTCTTCCTTGGCAGTCTTAATCATGCTATCAATTTCTTCATCTACCAAAGATACTGGCAAAGGTAAATTAATCGCTTTATACAAACCATCCAAAACTACTTCTTTCGATTTAGAATGTAAAGCTTGTTTTAGCTGTTGCTCCATATTACTTTTAACATCAGCATAAAACGTATCTAAATCACCTGATTCAATTCCGTACTCTTTAACAAAATCAGTATTAATTTCAGGCAATATAGGACTTTCAATTTTACTAATATCAACTGTAAAAGTAGCTTCTTTACCAGCTAAATCTTCATTAATGTAGTCTTCTGGAAAAGTTATATTAAAAGATTTATTATTTTCAACTTGAAGACCAATTAACTGTTCTTCAAAACCTGGAATCATTTGTTTAGATCCAATTTCAACTTGAAAATCAGTTACTTTACCATCAGTAAAATTTTCACCATCACAAACACCTTCAAGATTCAAAGTTACTTTATCTTGTTCTTGAGCAGCTCGTTCAACTACTTCCCAAGTTTTTTTCTGATTTTGAAGTTTAGCTAACATAGCTGCATTATCCGACTCTTCAATTTGAGAACTTGGATATACAACTGCCATTGAGCTAATATTTTCTAAAGAAACCTCTGGATATACTTCAAACTCAGCTGTGTAAACCAATTCATTAATAGCTGAATCCTCTAATCGCCTAACATATGGTGGACTCGCAGGATTTAAATTTTGATCTTTAAGTGCTTCTGGATAACTTGATTGCATTAAATCTGTTAAAATTTCAGCTTTAATACCAGCACCATAGCGTTTTTCAATTACTTTTTGAGGTACTTTTCCTGGACGAAAGCCATCAATTTTAGCTTCTCTGGTCAATGATTTTAATTTTGCATTCACTTTATCTTGGACGATTTTTTCTGGAATGCTAACAGTCATTTTTCGGCTTAGTTCTGATGTCTGTTCTACAGAGACTTGCATTAGATTACCTTAACTTTATATATGGATAGAAAACTTTAAAATATCAGCGATGAAAGCTCAAGCTGGAAAATTAGCGTGGAGTACACTAATCATTGATTTTATATAATGGTGCGAGCGGAGAGACTTGAACTCTCACGAGATACCTCACTGGAACCTAAATCCAGCGCGTCTACCAATTCCGCCACGCTCGCTTATTCTGAACTGTGAATTATAAGCTAATTACAAAAATAAATGCAAGTTTCAAACAATAAATTTTAACTATTTACTGATACTTTGAAGTGCATATTTCTAATTTTATTGGCAAATATTTCCATATCTGCACACGAAATTTTGGCTAACAATGCAGCTTCTGGTTGCAAAGAAGTTCTAGCAATTGAATAGAGCATAATATCTTTAATTTCCACTTGATCTTGAAGTTCTGCCAATAAATTCAAATAGGCCTGCTGTTCAGATATAGCAAAGCCTTGCTCGTTGTAATTCACCAAACAAGTTTGTAAACTAGTAATACATAATTTGGCACATATTTTTAAATTAGCTAGTTGTTTCTGTGGCGATAAATTAGCGTTATTCAGTTGTGTAATTCCAGCTTGGGTAGCACTATCAAGTTTGAACCACACTTCGCCATTATAAAAATTTAAAATTTTCAGACCGGCTTGAACTGGTGTTTGATGCATTAAACTACCATTGGTAATTAATACCAACTTAGATGTGGGTAATATTCCTGCTTGAGTCGCAACTGTAGCAATTATTTCTATGGCTTCAGCAAAGTTTTTTAAGCTACTCGGTTCACCATTCCCAGAAATAGCTATGTCTTTTATCTGCTGTTGTTCTAGCGGCACAGCAAATCTTTGATAAAAATCACCGTGCAAAACATCATTGAAAAATAGCTTTAATTCATGCTTTAACAATGCAAAATCCATTGCTGGCGCACTGCCTTTTTGTAAATTTGGCACTTGACAATAAATACACCGCCAATTGCAAGCGTTATTCGAATTAAAATTTATCCCAATAGATAAACCACCTGCACGTCTGGACAGCACAGGATAGACATATTTTAAGCTAACAACATTCCGATTGTGATCGGTGATGGATAATTTTACGCTCATGCTTTTGCTTTAGGTTAAAAATAGCTTGAAAGCATGTTATTCTACGCACCTAAATTCTTTTTATGTATTGTTTGGAGATAAAAAATGAGTGATAGAATCGTATTGCGTACCGGTGAAGCTTTAGTTGCTGGCGGGCCTCCAGGAACAGCAGCAGAGCCAGAAATTGTAATTGGTGAATTAGATGGACCTGTTGGAACTGCACTTGCAACTTTAACTGGTGACCAAGCTAAAGGACATTCTAAAGTATTTGCAATCTTAAATACTGACATTCAAGTCCGTCCAGTTACTTTAATGGTAAGCAAAGTAACGGTAAATAATAATCGTTATACCAATATTTTAATGGGTACGGTACAAGCAGCTATTGCAAATGGTGTTTTAGATGCAGTGCGTGCTGGTGATATTCCTAAAGAAAAGGCTAATGATTTAGGCATTATTTGTTCAGTTTGGTTAAACCCTAGTGTTGCAAAAGATGATAATTTAGATCACCAAATTTTATTTGATATTCATCGTAAAGCTACTGCCTTGGCGATTAAAAAAGCCATGAATAATGAGCCTAGTATTGATTGGTTATTGGAAAATCAAGATTCCATTACACATAAATATTTTCAAATGGGTTTAGACGGTAAAATTTAACTATTTAGCTTAAAACTTACTATCTCAGCCTCGTTGATATTTTCAGCGGGGCTTTTTTAAGTCACATAGATTGAGAATAATAATGGATGAAGCACGCTTAATTGAATTAGAAATAAAACTAGCATATCAAGAAGATTTATTGCAAACCTTAAACAAAATTGTCAGTGAACAACAGCAGCAAATCCAAAGTTTAGAAAACTCACTCAATATTTTACATCAACGTCAACAAACTTTAGCAGAAAACCTAGTTTCTAATCCAGCAGAAACACAACTACCACCACATTATTAAACTAATTTTACCTTAGAAAAACCTATCCAACCCCAAAAATTCAACTACATAATTGGGGTCTAAATTCACCTTTAAAAAGCTAATTTAATAACGGTAATGATCAGGTTTATAAGGCCCTTCTTGTGGAACATTAATATAACTTGCTTGCTCTGTTGTCAATTCAGTTAATTGCACACCTAATTGTTTTAAATGCGAACGCGCTACTTTTTCATCTAATTTTTTCGGTAAAATATAAACTTTATTTTCATAATTGTCTGCATTTTCCCATAATTCAATTTGCGCTAAAACTTGGTTACAAAATGAATTTGACATTACAAAACTAGGATGACCGGTTGCACAGCCTAAATTAACTAAACGCCCTTCAGCTAACACAATAATGCGTTTGCCATCAGGAAAAATAACATGATCTACTTGCGGTTTAATATTTTCCCACGTGTATTGACGTAAGGCTGCAATTTCAATTTCAGAATCAAAATGACCAATATTACACACAATTGCCTGATCTTTCATGGCTTTCAAATGTTTGTGTGTCAGCACATTAAAGTTACCTGTTGCGGTAACAATAATATTTGCTAACGGTGCGGCATCATCCATAGTCACCACACGATAACCTTCCATCGCAGCTTGTAGCGCACAAATTGGATCAATTTCAGTAATCCAAACAGTTGCCCCTAACCCTCGTAATGATTGTGCGCAACCTTTACCGACATCACCATAACCACAAACAATCGCAATTTTACCCGCAATCATGACATCAGTAGCACGCTTAATACCATCGACTAAAGACTCACGGCAACCATAAAGATTGTCAAATTTTGATTTAGTCACCGAATCATTTACGTTAAAAGCAGGAACTTTTAAAGTGCCTTTTTCCAACATTTCATATAAACGTAAAACGCCTGTCGTCGTTTCTTCTGATAAACCTTTAACATCCGCCATTAATTCAGGAAATTTATCATGCATCATAACGGTTAAATCACCGCCATCATCCAAAATCATATTAGGTCGCCAGTCATCTGACCCAATAATAGTTTGCTCAATACACCATTCTGCTTCTGCTTCGGTTTCACCTTTCCAAGCAAAAACAGGAATACCACTTTCTGCCATCGCTGCTGCTGCATGATCTTGGGTTGAAAAAATATTACAAGATGACCAACGAACTTCAGCCCCTAATGCGGTTAAAGTTTCAATTAACACCGCTGTTTGAATCGTCATGTGCAGACAACCTGCAATACGAGCATCCTTTAAAGGTTGGCTTTCACCAAACTCTTCACGCAATGCCATTAACCCCGGCATTTCAGTTTCGGCGATATTAATTTCTTTACGTCCCCATTCCGCAAGAGAAATATCGGCAATTTTATAATCTTGGTTACTCATTGTATGTTTTTTCCTAAGTTAGATAATTAAAGACCAGCTGCATCTTTTAATAGTTCTGCTTTATCGGTTTTTTCCCAGCTAAAACTTTCTTCAGTCCGCCCAAAATGTCCGTAAGCCGCTGTTTTTTGATAGATAGGCCTTAACAAGTCTAGTTGTGCAATTAATCCTCTTGGACGCAAATCAAAATTTTCACGCACTATTTTCTCTAGTTTAACTTCATCAATTTTAGATGTTCCAAAAGTTTCAAGCGCAACTGAAGTAGGTTCTGCAACACCAATGGCATATGAAACTTGTACTTCGCAACGTTCTGCAATGCCTGCTGCAACAATATTTTTCGCAACATAACGACACATATACGCGGCTGAACGATCAACTTTTGAAGGATCTTTGCCTGAAAAAGCCCCGCCCCCATGACGCGCCATGCCACCATAAGTATCAACAATAATTTTACGACCTGTTAATCCACAATCACCAACAGGGCCGCCAATAACAAAATTACCTGTTGGATTAATATGATATTGGGTATCTTTATGTAACCAATCTTTTAAAACGGGTTCAATAATAACTTCTCTAACCGCTTCGTGAAGATCTTTTTGACTAATGTCAGGTGAATGTTGCGTTGATAAAACGACGGCATCTACCGCGACAGGTTTATGATTTTCATAACGAAAAGTAACTTGGCTTTTTGCATCAGGACGTAACCAAGATAAAATACCTTGCTTACGTACCTCTGCTTGACGCTCAACTAAACGGTGTGCAAAATGAATTGGTGCAGGCATTAATACGTTTTCAATTTCA
>DAOUSJ010000007.1 GCA_030627285.1 Methylococcaceae bacterium
CATTCAATTGATATAAGTGCTTTAAGTAACAATAACCAACCACATTCTAGCGAGAATGAAACTACTTGTATTGAAATTAAAAATTTAAATCTTTTTTATGGTGAAAAACAGGCCTTGTTCAATGTGAACATGAAAATTCCTAAGAAAAAAGTTACTGCATATATTGGACCTAGTGGTTGTGGTAAATCCACTTTATTACGTAGCATTAACCGCATGAATGATTTGGTTGATAGTGCTAAAATTGATGGTCAAATTCTATTAGATGATAAAAACATTTATGATAAATCTGTAAATGTGGCAGATTTACGTAGACGTGTAGGCATGGTATTTCAGAAGCCTAATCCATTTCCAAAGTCAATTTATGAGAATGTAGCTTATGGCTTAAGAATTCAAGGAATTAATGATAGGCGTACTTTGGATGAAATTGTAGAAAAATCCTTACGTGGTGCTGCCTTATGGGATGAAATGAAGGATCGTTTAAATGATAATGCGTTAGGCATGTCTGGTGGTCAACAACAACGTTTGGTAATTGCGCGCGCGATTGCTATTGAACCTGAAGTAATGTTACTTGATGAGCCAGCTTCGGCTTTAGATCCTATTTCTACTTTGAAAATTGAAGAGTTAATTAATGAGTTGAAAGAAACTTATACCATCGTAATTGTGACGCATAATATGCAACAAGCGGCTAGGGTTTCTGACTATACAGCGTTTATGTACATGGGCGAATTAATAGAGTTTGGTCAAACTAATCAATTATTTACTAATCCTACTAAAAAACAAACTGAAGATTATATTACTGGTCGTTACGGATAAAATAAAACCATGGAAAATAATAAAATAGGGCATCATATTTCTGAACAATTTAATCGTGAACTTGAGGAAATACGGAATAAAGTTTTGACTATGGGTGGCTTAGTTGAACGTCAAATTAATTTGGCTACGCAAGCTTTTTCGCAAAGTGATATTGAATTAGCAGAAACTGTGATTCAACAGGATAATCATGTTAATGATTTAGAGGTAGAAATTGATCGTGAATGTATTGAAATTATTGCCTTACGTCAGCCTACTGCATTTGATTTAAGATTATTAATTTCAGTAATTAAAACTATCAATGAATTAGAACGGGTTGGCGATCAAGCGAAAAGAATTTCCCAAATGACTATTCATTTATCTGATGGTGATAATAATGATCATTATTACGAACTTCAACATATTTCTGAAATGGTTAGCGCGATGTTACATGATGCTTTAGATTCATTTGCCCGTATGAATATTAAGGAAGCAGCCAATATTAATCAACAAATTAAAAGTGTAAATCGTGAATACCAAAGTATTGTGCGTCAATTAATTACTAAAATGATGGAAAATCCAACTAATATTAGTCGCTCATTGGATTTATTATGGGCTGCTAGAGCTTTAGAAAGAATTGGAGATCATGCTTGCAATATTAGTCAACATGTAATTTATTTGGTAAATGGTGAAGATGTACACCATTTAAGCACCGAAGAATTAAACAAAAAAATTGAACCAAAATTGTGAGCCTAAATCAATAATGCCATGTCATTAAATATTCTTATTGTTGAAGATGAAGATGCTATTCGAGAAATGTTAATCATGGTTCTCAAACAATCTAATTTACAAGTTTTCGGAGTTGTAAATGCGGAAGAAGCATTGAAATTTTTAGCAGATAATCCTTTGCCAGATTTGATTTTATTGGATTGGATGTTGCCAGGAATTAATGGTATTCAATTAGCCCAACGTTTAAAAAAAGATGAGTTATATCAACAAGTACCGATTATATTATTAACTGCTCGTGGTGAAGAAGAAGATAAAATTAAAGGTTTAGATTGTGGTGCCGATGATTATATGACTAAACCTTTTTCACCTAGAGAACTGATTGCACGAATTAAAGCTGTGATTCGTAGAGGTGGAAAAAATATTAATCCGCAACAAATTTCTATTGGCGATATGATATTAGATATTGCTCAACATAGATTAAATATTGATAATCAAATTGTAGAAATTAGTCCAACTGAATTTCGCTTAATGCAATTTTTTATGAGTCACCCAGATAAAGTTTACAGTCGAACTCAATTATTAGATCAAGTATGGGGGCGCAGTGCTTACATTGAAGAACGTACAGTAGATGTACATATTCGACGCTTGCGAAAAATTTTAGCTAATTATCAAAAAGACCAGTTAATTAAAACAGTTCGAGGTTTTGGTTACCGTTTTTCCATACTGGATTAATTCAATGTTTATGTGGAAAAATATAATCATCAAATTAATGCTACTCATAATCTGTACTTGGATTATAAGTATTTTTATTGGCCACTTTACCTTAATGCTGCTATTTATTTTTTTCGGAGCATTTATTCAACAAACTATTTTGATTTCTCAACTAGAACGTTGGTTAAGTACTGGCGCTGGTGGTAATATTCCTAAAGGTAAAGGTATTTGGGAAAATATTTATTATCACTTTTATTGTTTACGCAATGCCAAGAAAAAACGCAAAAAACAATTAAGCAAAATTATTAAACAATTTCGTCAATCCACAGATGTATTGCCTGATGCAGCTATTGTTTTAGGCGAAAACAATGAAATAGAATGGTCGAATAAACTAGCTAAAAAAGTTTTAGGTTTAAAGAAAGTTGATAAAGGTCAACGCTTATCTAATCTAATTCGTAGCCCAGAATTCATATTATTTCTCAATACATCCCATGAAGATGAAACTTTAATAATTATTTCACCAATTAATTCAAATATAAGTTTACAAATCCGCTTGGTTAAATATGGAATTGGACAACGTTTATTAATTGCGCAAGATATTACCCAGCAACAAAAAATAGAAAGTATGCGCAAAAATTTTGTGGATAATGTTTCGCATGAACTTAGAACTCCATTAACAGTATTAAAGGGCTATTTAGAAACTTTACAGGACATTAATTACACTAATAACCAGCAATCTGAATTATTAGGCTATTCATTAACTCAAATGTATGGGCAAACTGAGAGAATGCAGTATTTAGTTGATGATTTATTGCTCTTAGCACGTTTAGAAACCCAGCAACAAAAAGTTGGTTATGTAGATATTATAGCTTTAATCAACATCATTTGTATGGAGATAGAAGGTTTAGAAACTCAACCAAGAATTGAATTACATTTTAAAACTGATTCAGGCCTATATGGTGAAGAAGCTGATTTATATAGTGCGTTTAGTAATTTGATAGTTAATGCTTTAAAATATTCACCGCCTGAATCAACGGTGAAAGTTATTTGGTCACAGAAAAATAATTATTTATATTTTGATGTAATTGATACTGGCGAAGGTATTGCTGAAATTCACATTCCAAGAATTACAGAAAGATTTTATCGGATAGATATTAAACGTAATTATAAATTAAGTGGCACCGGTCTAGGATTGGCTATTGTTAAACATGTATTAATGCGCCATGAAGCTAAGTTGATTATTAATAGCCAACCCCAACAAGGCAGCCATTTTAGCTGTGAATTTCCCAAACAAGCACTTAAAAAATAAACCTTATTTTAATAAACGTCCTTTAGCATCTTTTTCAATATGTCCTGCATAAATTAGAATGCCTTCAATAAATCCCCACATAACTCCAAAACCGCCAGTAATAAAAGTTACAATTATTTGCGCTAGAGCTACCCAATAAAATCCTAAATAAATTCTATGCACACCAATTGCACCTAATAATATTCCCAAAATTCCGGCAATATTTCTACTTTTAACTGGGCGCAGATTTTTTAAATGTACTCCGGCTATACTTACTTCAAGCACTTCACCTTCTTCTTCTAAAAAATCTACTTCATCACCAACCTTAGGCTCATCTTCTGAAGTCCAAGTAGTAATATAAAATTCAAAAAATTGTTCTTCATCAACTTTAATTACCCCAGTTTGAATATCTTTATCATAACTTTCTATTTGTCCTAACATTTTTGGCTCCTCAATAGTATAAATCTGCACATTATGTGGTTGTTATGTGTGCTTGGGCAAATGTTGCCATATTATTATGTAATAAACATGCCATTTGCAATAATGGTAACGCCGCTACTGCACCACTACCTTCACCTAAACGTAAATTTAAATTTAATAAAGGTTTAACAGTTAAAGCTTCCAAAACCATAGCATGACCATGTTCTTGTGATTGATGCGCATAAAAACACCAAGATTTCACTAATGGATTTAATTTGATTGCAACTAATGCAGCTACAGTGGCAATAAAACCATCCACTAAAATAGGTAACTTTTGTTGAGCTGCAAAAATATATGCTCCCACTAAAGCTGCAATTTCAAAGCCACCTAAATATTGTAAGATCTCTAAAGGAGTTTTTAAATGGGCTTGATGTCGCGCTAATGCTTGTTCAATAACTTGAATTTTATGCTGTAATTTATCACCAAATACTCCAGTTCCTGCACCAGTTAAAACTTTAGCTTCTTGATTTAAGATAGCACATGCTATAGCACTAGCACTGGTAGTATTAGCAATTCCCATTTCACCACCAATAAAAATTTGCGCTGCTTGAGATAATGCCCGTTTAACTGCAAATTTACCAGCATTTAAAGCCTGATTTAATTGAATTTTAGTCATAGCTGCTTGAGTTAAAAAATTCGCCGTACCTAAAGCTGATTTATCTACAATTAAACTTGGAAATTCCAAGGTGGTTACTAAACCTACATCTATAACCTCAAATTCAGCTTGAACATACTGGCTTAAAACATTAATTGCTGCACCACCATGAAGAAAATTTTTCACCATTTCCACGCTTACCGCTTGAGGAAATGCAGATACTGATTCAGTAGCGATTCCATGA
Source organism: Methylococcaceae bacterium (assembly GCA_030627285.1). Lineage (GTDB taxonomy): Bacteria > Pseudomonadota > Gammaproteobacteria > Methylococcales > Methylomonadaceae > WTBX01. The sequence goes on from DAOUSJ010000007.1 coordinate 4,837, forward strand.
TCCGCCGCAAAAACAGATACCCAAACTCGGTTAATACTAGGCTTTATAGTAGCTTGCATAGCCGCCAAGCGAATCGCTAAAGTTTCTAGATCCCCTAAAGAACCTGCTGGTTTAGTCAATTGTAATTGATGTTCTAATGCCAATTGTTCAAATTTTGCACTAGGAGGAGTAATTGAATCAAATAACCACTGCATTTATTTCAATACCTGTGCTAAACCCGCTGTCACTAAAATTACTCGCTGACATATTTGGGCTAATTCTTGATGCAATTTACCGGTTTCCTCAACAAATTTTCTGGTCATAGCTGACATAGGTATAATGCCTAAACCTAGCTCATTACTCACTAAAATAATATCCGTATTTAACTGTGGCAAGACTGCAATTAACTCCGCTCGTTGTTGCTCAAATACTTGAATTTGCATTTCACCTTGTGAATTAAATAAACTCTGACTTAACCACAAAGTTAAACAATCCACTAATAAACAGCGTTCAGGTTGGGCATATTCAGTTAAAACTCGCGCTAAAAATAATGGTTCTTCTACTGTTTGCCAATGCGCAGGACGTTGTTGTTGATGTTTTTGAATCCGATGTTGCATTTCCAGATCTTTGGATTCTGCAGTAGCAATATAAATCACTTCTTTAGCAGAATTTTTAGCTAATTTTTCAGCATATAAACTTTTACCAGAACTTGCACCGCCAAGAATTAATTGCAACATTAAACTTGCCTCATCATGGCAAACACCCAACCCATAACCCAATATGAACCTAAAATGTATAACAAAGCAATGCCTAAACAAAAACTAAATGCTTGGGTCAAAGCATGACGTAAAATATGCGCTGTAACTATCCAATGCCAAATTGCTAAAGCAATGATTAAGATAAAATTAAACCCAAAACTAGACAAACTAATTAACACTGGAAATGCAAATAAACTTATTATTGCATCAACACCTAATAACGCCATTAAGGTCTGTTGAAATCGTTCCTGTTTTGCTGCCAACATTAATATAATTTGACAAAAACCTAGTGCTAAAAATAATTCCACGCCTACTTGAATTAATGCATTTAAGATACTAGTATTAAGCCACATAGTACTAAAACTAATTATCATATAGACTGCTATGACTAATTGAAATAATACTTTTGAATCTGGAATATCTTGCGGAGCTTTTTTAAATAGGGTAATTTCAAAGAATAATTTTATCAATGCTAGCATCAAATTTCTGCCTGTTCCAATTGTTCACTTGCCAACATCCATGCTTCTTCAGTTGAATCTACGGCTTTATCAATTTCAGCTTTTTGAGCTAATAAAGCTTTTAAACGCTCTTTTTCACTGGCTTGATATAAAGCAGAATTAGACAGTTGTTGTTCTAATTCCTGCTGTTGTTCGTGATGAAATTCTAATTGAGTTTCAGCTTGTTTTAAAGCATCAGTTAAAGGTTTTAAACGTTGTCGACGCTGAGCTTCTTGTTGTCTCAAAGCTTTACGTGACCGTGTAGTTTCCGCAACTTCAGTAACTGCATCCAAGTTTTTAAGCTGCTTTTTTTGTGCCGCTAACCACAATCTATAATCATCCAAATCTCCATCAAAAGGCATTACTTTACCATCAGCAACCAACAAAAATTTATCCGTTACTGAACGCAATAAATGTCTATCATGCGAAACCACAATCATTGCACCTTGATAATTCTGCAAAGCTACACTTAAAGCATGCCGCATTTCAATGTCTAAGTGATTGGTCGGTTCATCCAATAACAATAAATTCGGGTTTTGATATACAATTAAAGCTAAAACTAATCTAGCTTTCTCACCACCTGAAAATGGAGCTACAAGTTCCAAAACTTGATCGCCTTTAAAATCAAACCCACCTAAAAAATTGCGTAATTCTTTTTCGGTAGCTTTTGGATCTATACGCTGCAAATGCCATAATGGTGTAGCATCCAAATGTAATTGCTCTAATTGATGTTGCGCAAAATAACCTAATCTTAATGCATCTGCTTGTAAAAAAATTCCGCTTAAAGCTTGCATATCCGCAGCTAATACTTTGATTAAACTTGATTTACCGGCACCATTTGCACCTAATAAACCAATTCTATCTCCTGGTGCAACTGACATGGTTACATTATCCAGAATAATTTTAGTTGGATAACCAATCTGTGCATCTTCCAATTGCAACAATGGATTTGGCATTTTTTCTGGTGCAGGAAAACTAAAATTAAATGGTGAGTCTATATGTGCTTGGGTAATTAATACCATGCGTTCTAAAGATTTCACCCGACTTTGCGCTTGCTTTGCCTTGGTTGCTTGAGCTTTAAATCTAGTAATAAAACTTTGAATATGAGTAATTTCGCGCTGCTGTTTCTCGTAAGAAGTTTGTTGTTGCGCTAATTTTTCTGCACGCATAGTTTCAAAGGCTGAATAATTACCAGTGTAAATTTGCGCTTGTTGCTTTTCAATATGCACAATATGACTAGTAATTGTGTCTAAAAAATCCCGATCATGCGAAATTAATAATAGCGTGCCAGCATAAGATACTAGCCATTCTTGTAACCAAATTACTGCGTCCAAATCCAAATGGTTAGTTGGCTCATCCAACAATAATACATCGGATCTGCACATCAAAGCTTGAGCTAAATTTAAACGCATCCGCCAGCCACCAGAAAATTCCTGCACGGCTTGTTGGTGTTGGTTAACTTCAAAACCTAAACCACTTAATAAACGTGCAGCTTTGGCAGGAATTCGATAAGCGTCTATTGCTTCTAAAGCAGCATGTAATTCAGCTAATTGCATGCCATCATTTTGTTGTTCTGCGACTTGAGCTTGTTGTTGTAATTTTCTTAAGTCACGATCGCCATCAATTACAAAATCTAAAGCTGTAGTTTCTAATGCTGGTGTTTCTTGAGCTACATGGGCTATTCGCAAACCAGGAGGCATAGAAAATTCACCTTCATCAGCATGTAATATTCCTTGAATTAATGAAAAAAAACTAGATTTACCTACCCCATTTGCACCTGTAATTCCAGCTTTTTGACCTTTGTGTAAAGTGAAACTAGTTTGAGTAAATAAGACTTTAATTCCACGTCTTAGACTAATATTTTTGAAATTTAACATGATGGGTAGATAAAATTATTTAAGTGAGCAAAGCTAATAAAGCTAAATTTTAATTAGCCTAAACGATCAATCATGTCCTCTACTTGTTCAGAAAATTTTTCCAAATCACCACTAATCATGGTTTCTACTGGAATAATTAACGCAGTATTTAAATCAATGTAAATATGTACATACTTTTCCACATATTCTACTCGCACCAAGTCATACCAAGGCATTTGATGTTTTCCAGAGGGAGATTTTTCTAATAAATAATCTGGCTCTATACTTAACTTATAGCTACCAAACATAGATTTTTTTTCAACTTCAGTATATTTTTCTAAAATCTGGCGACGCATATCCAATTTCATTACATATGGCGATACAAAACTCCATATTACCGCCAAAATAGCTACATAAGCGGCAGTCAGCATGTCAGCATAATAAATATAATAAAATAAGCCAATTATTAACATTACTCCAGGCACAAATAAACTATTTCTGCGGATTGATTGTTGCAAAATTTGATCAGTTTTTATCCGTTGTTCGTTAAAATGTAGTAAATCTTCTTCTCTAAATTTATATTCAATTTGAAACATGATGCCATCATTAATAAAAGTGCAAAAACACCTGATAAGCATGCATACCTATCAGGTTTAGCTAAGCTATGCGCCGCGTTGTGCTAACATCGCAACTGCTGGAAGGGTTTTACCTTCTAGAAATTCCAAAAATGCGCCTCCGCCTGTAGAAGTATATGATACTTGTTCATTAATACCATATTTATCAATTGCGGCTAAAGTATCTCCACCACCTGCGATTGAAAAAGCGTCGCTGGCAGCAATTGCATTACTTAATGTTTGAGTACCAGCACTAAATTGTTCAATTTCAAACACGCCTACAGGTCCATTCCAAACAATAGTTTGTGCAGATTTTAAAATTTCTGCATACTGTTTGCTGGTTTCAGGACCAATATCTAAAATTAAATCATCAGCTGCTACATCAGCTACATTTTTAACTGTAGCCTCTGCGGTTTCAGAAAATTCTTTAGCACAAACTACATCTACAGGTACTGGTATTGATGAACCTTTAGCTTCTGCAGCCGCCATTAAACGTTGAGCTTCAGGAACTAAATCAGCTTCATACAAAGATTTTCCTACTGGAAATCCAGCAGCTGCAATAAATGTATTAGCAATCCCACCACCAACAATTAATTTATCTACTTTAGTGGATAATGATTCTAAAACTGTGAGTTTAGTTGATACTTTAGAGCCTCCAACAATAGCAACTAATGGATGCTTAGGTGCTTCTAATGCTTTCCCCAAAGCAGATAATTCATTAGCTAATAAAGGACCTGCGCAAGCAATAGCTGCATGTTCAGCTACACTATGGGTAGAAGCTTGCGCTCTATGTGCAGTTCCAAAAGCATCCATTACAAATACATCACATAAAGCAGCTATTTTTTTACCTAAATCAGAATTATTTTGCTTTTCACCAATATTGAAACGCACGTTTTCACATAAAACTAATTCACCAGCAACAATTTCAACACCTTTTAACCATTCAGTTTCTAAACGTACAGGTATATCTAATAATGCGGCTAAACGCTCTGCAATTGGTTTTAGACTTGCAGCTGCAGAATATTCTCCTTCTGTTGGTCTACCTAAGTGTGACATAATCATTACTGCCGCACCTTTTTCTAAAGCAATTTTAATCGTAGGAATGCTGGCTTGAATGCGTAAATCACTAGTGACCTGCCCGTCTTTTACTGGCACATTCAAATCTTGCCGAATTAAAACTTTTTTGCCTGATAAATCTAAATCCACCATATTAAGTATGGACATTGCGTTTCCTCTAAAATTTAAATTATGTATGAAATAGCAATTTTATAAACTATTTATTTATGCTTAAATAAGTGAAAAAGTATAACATAATCAAGATAATAGTTTTAAATTGGCGCGCTATAAGATTCATAACTAATTAAGACCATAGAATAATTTAAACTGTGACTATTTTAATATCTATATTACAAAGCTTGTTTTTAGCTGTGCAATTTTTAACCAGAATTCCAGTTTCGACAAATTTTACGGTTAATAACAAACAATTAGGACAATCAGTATTATTTTATCCGATTATAGGTTTAATTATTGGTTGCATATTATGGCTAATATCATTGTGCTTAATAACTGTAAATTCCGTATTATTAGCAGCCATTTTATTAGCTGTATGGGTGGCAATAACTGGTGGTTTACATTTGGATGGGCTGGCAGATTGCAGTGATGCTTGGGCAGGTGGTTTAAATAATTCAGCACGCAGTTTAAAAATTATGCAAGATCCACATATAGGCGCATTAGCTGTGGTGATACTCATGATTACACTCTTATTAAAATGGAGTGCTTTATTTACTTTGCTTGAACAACAAATACCTTTAAATTTTTTAATTATTATTCCAATGTTAGCTCGGAGTGCTATTTTAATTTTAATGTTAACTGCTGATTACGTGCGACCACAGGGGTTAGGTGCAAAACTTAAACAATATTTACCAAAAAAAATTGCTGGCGTAATATTAATTGTCACATTAATATTAGGCATTCATTATCTTGGATATATTGCCATAATTTCCATGTTGGTATTAGTTTTTGCCGTGCATAATTTGGCAAAAAAACGTTTGGGTGGTATGACTGGAGATGTGTATGGTGCTGTTGTGGAGTTAACAGAAACCACGTTACTTATAAGTTTAGCCATATGAATAAACATCGTTTTTCTAGTGCGGAATTAGATGGAGTGTATAAGGCGATTTCCCAAAGACGTGATATACGCCATTTTTTGCCAGATCCAATTGATCCTGAAATTTTAATGCGTTTATTACAAGCTGCACATCAAGCTGGTAGTGTAGGTTTAATGCAGCCTTGGAGATTTATTCGCATTACTAAATTAGAGTTACGCACAAAAATATATAACTTGGTTGAAATTGAACGTCAAGAAACTGCAATTGTATTGAATGAACGTAAAGATGAGTTTATGAAATTAAAAGTTGAAGGAGTTTTAGATTGTGCAGAATTATTAGTAGTTGCTTTAACTGATAAACGTGAACAACACATTTTTGGTAGAAGAACTTTGCCTGAAATGGATGTTGCATCTACTGCTTGTGCAATTCAGAATATGTGGTTGGCAGCTAGAGCTGAAGGTTTGGGTTTGGGTTGGGTTTCATTGTTTGATCCCGATAAATTAATGCCATTATTAAATATGCCTATTGGAAGCAAGCCTTTAGCCATATTATGCTTAGGTCATGTAACAGAATTTTATCCAAAGCCAATGTTGGAACTTGAGAAATGGGCAATAGCTAAACCTATAGGTGAATTTATTTCTGAAAATATCTGGTGATTTTAAGCTTGAATATAAACTCTAGTTTGAGTAGTAACTTTATCAAATAATTGCACAATATCAGCATTTTTCATTCTTATACAGCCATGAGATTCTGGTTTACCTTGTAATAAATGATCTGGACTTCCATGAATATAAATATATCTCCAAGCAGAATCTACTGTTCCATAACGATTTTTGTAGCCCTCCAAACCTCCTAACCAAAGAATTCTACTTAAAATCCAATCTCTTTGTGGATATTGTAAAGCTAATTCTGAAGTATAAATTTCTCCAGTAATACGTCTACCAACAAATACACTATATATAGGTTTATTGAAGCCAATTTTTGCTCGAATTTTATGCCAACCTCTAGGAGTACATTCACTACCTGACTTTTCACCTAATCCATTTTTAGCTGTGGAAACTTCAAACTCTTGAATAACTTCATGATTATTAATTATTTGTAACTTCTGTAAATTAATATCTATCTTTAAATGATCCATACCAACACTTTATATATAAAACTTAGTCAAAAAAAAGCCCCACTACCAAAGTAGTGAGGCTTTCTAAATTCCTGTATCCAAAAAATAATCTTTTAGATATTTTCCTTTATTAAATAAAAGATGGAATTAATGGAGCATCTACTTGAACCATTTGACGGTCACCTTCTTCATTATAGAAGAATAATAAACCAGCAAAACGACTATCTGGATCATAGATCAAATCAGCTAAACGGTAGACTTCCCATGCAGCATCAGAAGCAGTTACTTCAACAGTTCTAGTTTCACCTGGAGCTAGAGGACTATTATCAGAAACTGTTAAGCCTTCTTCAGCTAATAAATCATCTGGATAGCCAGTTTCATCTTCAGCAACGTCTGAATCTAAGAAACGAACCGATGCTGTCATGAATTCGCCTAAACGAACTGGAGCATCACCATCATTAGTAATGGTTAAGGTCATTTGCATAGCACGACCTGGAACACGATAAGTAGCGTCTTCAACTTTAACACTAACCGTTGTTTCAGGCATTTCAAGTGATTGAATGCCACGCATTAAACCAGCTTGAAGCGGTGTAGTTACAGGATATTTCTCAGCAGTCATTCCCATAGAAGTAGCAACGATAGCAATTGTTCCTACTGCGAAACCAATACCAATTTTTTTGTCAGTACCAGAAATCAAGCTATCAGCTTTACCACTAGTAATAGCAATATGGCGTGGAACAAATAATGGGCGTCTAATCCAGAAAGCTAACCATGCCAAACCTAAAGCATACCAGAAAGCATGCCAGAAATAGATATTGTCTAATCCATAAGTTTCCAAGTTAATAGTTTCACCAGTTAACGTAGTGATATTATTAACAAAATCACCCATTGAACCAGTTATCGTTACCCATTTACCTGGACCAATGATAGGACCACCGCCCTCAACATTCATCATGGTATGAATATGCCAGTCACCTGGACGACGAGCTTTTAATAAAACTTTAAACTCATAAGTTTCACCTAATTCTAATGACACAGAACGAGGAACTAATTGTCCACCGATCCAAGATCCTGCACGAATAAATACAGGTCCTGGAATACCAATGTTCAAGAAAGAAACTTCTGGCTTATCAACTGTTTCTGGCCATCCAGCAAATACGTGGAATTTTCCAGAAATAGTCATAGTTTCATTTACTGCAACTTCATCTTTTGACCAGTTTAAGTCAAACCAATGAATAGTACGCATCCGCATGAAAGCCGCTTGCGATTTTTCACCATGAGCAGACGCGGTTGGTGCATGTAACATTGCCGCTGAAAGCGTTGTTAAAAGTGCAACAAAAGATAATTTCGCAACTCTATTTTTTATTATTTTCATATATCCTCCTCTATCACTAGAGAATCTAAAATTTTTTAGATCATCTGGCAATAATACAAATCATTGCCAGCTCTAAACTAAATAAATAGTTCTATTTAAATATCGCCTTCGATAAAATCAGTTTTCGAAAACCATTTACCAAAGAAATGCCATAAGAAATAAATAATTATACATACGAAACCAGAGAAGAACGCTGATACAGGTGCAACATCTTTACCGAAGGTTCTTAATGTACCTTTTTCAACCATTCTAATGTACTCAGGAGTACCAGTACGTACGTAATGGTAACCTTGTAAATCAGCTAAAGTCATCATCATACCGTTATATTCAACAGGTACGTGTAATGGCGCAATAATTGGCCAGTTACCAGGGTAGAATATTAAACCGTATGCTAAACCACCAACAATCGCAGTTAATGTCATGCTTCCAGAAAGCATTAATACAACATCAAGAATAATCGCACCAGGAATTAGGTTAGATGGGAAACAAAAGTTTACTGGGAAATAAGTCCATCCCCAGAAATTTAAATATCTGTTAATCCACTCGCCTAATAGAAGAGCTAAAACAGAAACTACAGCACCGAAAGGTAGACGGTAACGCCACCATAAACATGATTGAACAGCGGCTGGGAACGTAATAGATACAATAGGTGCTACGGTTACCCATAGACGTCTATCTTTCCAATCACTCCAAAAATCCCAGTCTCCACCTGTTAACATATAGTGAATGTGATATCCACCAAGAACAGCAAAGAATAATGTGAAAAGAATCATCCAGTCAAACGTGCGAGAAACTTGTACCGCTTCTGCGCGAGATCGTACAGCTGATTGAGATGCGCTCATTAGCTTACCCCCTAAAAATTAAAATTATATTTTTTATATTTAACTATCTTTTATCTTAAAACAATCCACCCACAAAATTATAAATGGATGGAGTATCCTAGGAGATAGTTTTTTTACTTTAAATAAAGAACTATGATATTAAGCTAAGTCTTTTTTAAGTAATCTTGTAATTGTCATAACTTCTGTGTTCACAACACCCATAATTGCAAGTGCAGCCCAACCGAAGAATACAAACCCATAATGTAATGGTGCAACGAATAATTCTTCCATAAACCAGAAAGTATGACCCCATTCGTTTAAGCCAACATTAGGTAAAATCATGAAAGGTCCGATTACAGAAACCATATACATCAAGTGTAAACCTTCTTGGTAAGTAGGTAATCTTGTTTTTGCATATAAGAAAGCTGAAACACCAGTAATGATGTAAATTGGGTATGACAAATAGAATTCAATGATGTGACTTGGTGTAAAGTCAGTATCACGAACAATTGTTTGATGCCATGTACCATCTTGCTCTGTGAAGTAAGAAGCACCCCAATAAATAGCCCAACCGTACATAACTAACCATGTCCAGTGAGTAAAATGTCTTCTTAATTCTTCACGAGGTGTAATTGACATTACTTTACGATCACGACTTTTCCAGATATATCCCCATAACACAGAAGCAGTCAAAACTTCTAGCGTTAATTCAATATATAAGAAATTCATCCAATACGTTTCAAATTCTGGAGCGAATGAATCTAAGCCAGCTGACCAGCCATAAACACCTTCATACCAACGAACCCAAGAATAAAAAACAAGATATAAAAGAAGTCCTAAAACAACGTTTCTTCTATTTAAAAGCGGTGCTTCTGCAGCATCTGCTTTCACTGACTCAGTTGTAGCAGCCATTTCTACCTCCTAAAAAATTTTACAATCTCAACTCTATTAAAAGATGAGTATTATTTATACATCCTGAAAAAATAAAGTCCCTAAAAAACATAATAGAAACTAATACAGATTCCTTACTGTATTGCGAAGTTTACCAGTTCAAGCGTTTATGTCAAGGTAAAAAATTAGATATTTTATAACGGTCTTTCATGCCTAGATAATTAATCATTCAGTAAAGTTATTTTTTGCATAATTCATTGCGCCAATTAAGGCTGCATCAGAATTAATACATACCCTAATTGAAATTTTAGATAACATTTCACTATATCTACCTTTAGCCAAAAATCCTTGCATAAAAGTATTTTGTTGAATTATTGGTAATATTTTTGCTGCAATTCCTCCAGCTAAAACAATTCCTCCATATGGTAAGCATTTAAGTGCCAGATTACCTGCTTCTGCGCCATAAATTCGACAAAATAAATCTAAAGCTCGAATACAAATAGCGTCACTCCCATTTATGCAATTTTCACTAATAACTGCTGCTGGATCTTGAATTTGCATTTGTTGTTCAATTACACTATTAACTGTATTAGGAGCTAAACTTTGCAAAAATCGATAAATATTTACTAAGCCATCACCAGAAATCAAACGTTCGTAACTAACATGTTCTGGATAAATTTTCATTAAATACTGCAATAATAAAATTTCTTCAGATGTATTGGGAGCAAAATCACTGTGTCCACCCTCAGTTGCTACAACATGATGTTTAATTCCATCCCATGTAACTATAGCTTCGCCTAATCCAGTTCCAGCTGCCAAAATCGCTATATTGGATTCTTTAACTATACTTTGAGGATTTAATTCTACAAAATTTTGCGGGGATAAATTTAATATTCCCCAAGCTGTAGCTTCAAGATCATTTAACAAAAAAACCTTATTCGTGCCAGTTTGTTGTGCAATCACATCTGCTTTTAACACCCATGGTAAATTTGTAGTATTACAAACACCATCAATTACCGGTCCTGCAATTCCAAGACACACAATTGCAAGATTTTCATTACCTAAAAATTCAGTTAACAAAGATTCAAAAGTATCAAAGTTTCCACTAGCAAACTGTTGTTTTTTAATACATTCCCAAGTTTTATTTACATATTCGTATACAGCTAATAAAGTCTTAGTACCACCAATATCACCAGCTAAAATCATTATTTTGCCTCATAACTATTAAAAACTTTATACTGTGCATCTTTATCAAAACTAATTACTTGAAAAGCATCTTTTTTATTCCCCATTTCCATTCCTGGAGTTCCAACTGGCATTCCAGGTACAGAAATTCCCAAAACCTTAGGTTTTAAATTCAATAATTTTTTAATATCTTGCGCAGGCACATGCCCCTCAACTGCATAACCACCTATAATAGCTGTATGGCAAGAATTCATATTTTTAGGTACTGCATACTTAGCTTTAATCCCTAAAATTTCTGTAGTTACAACATCATTCACTTTAAAATCATGCTCTTTTAAATGCGCAATCCATTTACTACAACAACTACAAGTAGGACTTCTATGAACTGTTATTTCTAGAGGATCTGTTATTTTCTCTTCTGCATTAATTCCAAAACTTGCACCTAACAAACCAATTATTAGAAATAATTTTGACATGATTATCCTTTATATAATCTTAAAATATATAAATAAACCATAATTAATACACTTAAAGCAAGAATTCAAACTCAAGTAAGATGATATTGCGCACTATATTTATGTACCGCGCCCACCATAGCTTTAACATGTTCAGGATTTACATCAGGTAAAATTCCATGTCCTAAATTAAATACATGTCCAGAACCATACCCATATTTAGCCAAAATAGTTTTAACTTTTTCTACAATAATATCGGGCTGAGCATACAATGCTATTGGATCTAAATTACCTTGCAAAGCTACTTTATTTCCAACACGCTCACGAGCTATAGCAATATCAGTTTGCCAATCCAAACCTACAGCATCAAATCCAACATTACTAATGGATTCTAACCATTGACCGCCACCTTTAGTAAAAAATATTGTGGGAACTTTAGTGCCATCTATATCAGTATTTAATAATGATCTAACTTGCTGTGCATAAGCCAAGGAAAATTGTTTATATTCTTCAGTTGCTAAAATTCCACCCCAAGTATCAAATAACATCACTGCTTGCGCGCCAGCAGCAATTTGCGCATTTAAATAACTAGCTACTGACTGAGCTAATTTATCCAACATTTGATGCATTAATTTTGGCTCGTTATACATCAAAGCCTTAGTTTTTTGAAAAGTTTTACTACTACCACCTTCAACCATATAAGTAGCTAAAGTCCATGGACTACCCGCAAAACCAATTAATGGAACTCGACCTTGCAAATTTTTGCGAATTAATCTAACCGCATCAGTCACATATTTTAATTCTATTTCAGGATCTGGAATTGGCAATGCTTTAATATCCGCAACCGTTTTAATCGGATGCTTAAATTTTGGACCTTCACCTTCAACAAAATACAAACCTAAACCCATAGCATCGGGAATAGTTAAAATATCTGAAAATAAAATTGCTGCATCAAAATCAAATCTTGCTAAGGGCTGTAAAGTAACTTCACAAGCTAATTCAGGATTAGTACATAAATTTAAGAAACTCCCAGCTTGTTCACGAATTTGACGATATTCAGGTAAATAACGTCCAGCTTGACGCATCATCCAAATAGGTGTTCTATCAATAGGTTGTTTTAATAAAGCTTTAAGAAAAATATCGTTGATTAAATTAGTCATTATGTGAATATTTAGGAAGGAATTAAAAACACAAAATCAAGCCTAGCAAATATTCCAGCTTAATTGTGATACTACAATGCAGAATTTATTATAAATTGTATAAAAAATTTTGGAGCTGCAAAAACCAAGTTTCCAATATAGATTCTTGAATTTTATGCTCTTCGGTTAACAGATTTGTTATTGATTCCAGTAGTGAATAACTTACATATAATTGATCGAATGCAATAATAAACAAAATACCTGCTACCAATAAATAACTATAGAGAATTTTTTTAAAACGACGTTTTTGCGCTAATAACCTTTGTTCAACAACATGTAAAATATTTCTAGGTATTCCACGTGATTGTTTAAATAATTTGTTTACCAAACTAGAATTAATATCTTCTGCTAATAAATCCAATTCTGAAGTTTTGGTTAAACTATATAAATAGCCACCTATTTGGGATTTTTTTAATACCGGTATTTCAATAAAATAACAATTATCCAAACCATTATCAGTTATATGTTTAAGATATACTTGCGGCTTGGTTAAAACAAATATTAACCTAAGTACCGGATTCATAATTGCATATTCAAGCAGTTGATTAATCAAACCATCATTTAAAAACATCGCATTATCTAATGCTAAAATAATTTTTTGCTGGTGTGATTGATAAGAATTCATCATTGAAGATAAATCTTGGTCTTGTAACTCAGGACTAGCTGCGATTAAAGTATGAATTAATTGAGTTTTTATAGCTTCTAAACTCAATTTGTCATTCCCATTAAGCAAACAAATTGAGCCAATATAATTACATTTATCATGTAGATATTGTAGAAATGTAGTTTTACCAACACCTTTTTTACCACACAAAATAATCTGTTCAGTTTGGTTAGAAATTATTCTTTCTAATAAGGAAAAATTTTCAGTCCGTTCCTGAGAAATAAAATCTAATAATTCATCCGTTGATTTATACACAATATCAACAACCACTAATCAGCATTATAGCTATTAAGAACTTGCATAAGTAATGAAGTTTCAACTGCCATAGGCAAACAAGCCGTGCCAATTGCATGTAAACAAATCACCCGAATATCCCCATTGATATTTTTTTTATCTACTGACATTAACTCAACATAAGTTTGTGCAGACATATCTTTAGGTGCTGTTACACATAAACCAGTTTTTTCAAATATATTTTTAATCCGCAAAACATCTGCAGCAGTTAAATAACCTAATTGTTGCGACAATAATGCAGCTTGACACATGCCAATTGCTATAGCTTCTCCATGTAAATACTTTCCATAACCCATGCCAGTTTCAATTGCATGTCCAAAAGTATGCCCAAAATTTAAAATTGCACGAATACCAGTTTCCATTTCATCTTGAGAAACAATTTCCGCCTTATTAATACAGGATCTTTCAATTGCAAAAGCTAATGCCGCTGAATCTCGCAACAGTAATTTTTCTATATTATTTTCTAACCAAATAAAAAATTCTATATCACGAATTAATCCATATTTGATTACTTCAGCAATCCCAGCTGCTAATTGACGATCATCTAAACTGGCTAATACTTGAGTGTCTATAATTACAGCTTGCGGTTGATGAAAAGCTCCAATCATATTTTTACCTAATATATGATTGACTCCAGTTTTACCGCCTACAGATGAATCAACTTGCGCCAATAAAGTTGTAGGAATTTGAATGAAGGCAATTCCACGTTGATAACAAGCCGCAGCAAAGCCTCCCATATCTCCAATAACTCCACCACCTAAAGCACATAAAGTGGCATTGCGACTAAATTTTTTTTCTAATAAAAATGTGAAAATAGTTTCTACATAAGCTAAAGTTTTATAATTTTCACCATCTGGCAAAACAATAGTTTCAACTTGATAAGCCTCTAATTGTTGCATAACTAAAGCTAAATACAACGGTTCAATCGTAGTATTAGTTACAATAACTACTTGTTTTGACTTAATATGTTGTTCAAATAAATTATCTTTGAATAAATTCTCACCTATATATATAGGATAACTTCTTGAACCTAAAGCAACTTGTAATTGTTTCATAACACATTTAATTATGTTGTTGATATGCTTCCAAAATTTTATTAACTAAAACTTTACTTTGAATTTCATCAGTATTTATTTCAAAATCCGCACACTCTAAATATAATGCTTCTCGATATTGAGATAATTTTTCCAATTCTGCTTGCGGGTTAGATTTATTCAATAAAGGTCGTTGATTATCCCTACGAGTACGCTGCAAAATTTTCTCAATAGAACAATGCAAATACACCACAAAGCCATTTTGCATTAATAATTGCCGGTTTTTTTCCTGTAAAATAGCACCGCCACCTGTAGCTAAAACAATGCCTTTGATATCTACCAGCTCAGTTAAAATTTTTTGTTCTCGCTGCCGAAAACCATCCTCACCCTCATATTCGAAAATAGTAGGGATATCCACCCCAGTACTTTCTTCAATAGCTTTATCGCTATCATAAAAAGGCAATTTTAACGCACCTGCTAAATGCCTACCAATAGTAGTTTTACCTACTCCCATAAGACCAATTAAATAAATATTTTCTGATTGTTGCATAGCTATATTAAAAGGATAGTTTCACACCACCTTTTCACCTAAGTTGAAATGTTATTAACGTAGTGACAATGAATTTTTTACAATTTTTGGAGTAACAAATACCAATAATTCTTTTTTACGCTCGGTTTCCTGTTTATTTCTAAACAATGCCCCTAGTATAGGAATATCACCAAGCACTGGAACTTTAGTAACATTTTTATCTCTATCATTCGCATAAATTCCTCCAAGAACAATAGTTTCGCCATCATTAACCTGTACTGTAGTAATTACTTCTTCTTTATTAATGCCACCTGAATCATTAGCAGCATCATTTTTTATTGCCAATTCCATGATAATACTACCATTAGGGGTAATCTGTGGGGTAACTTTTAATTCTAACACAGCATCAATAAATTCTGTTTCGGTACCATCTGCACTCACAGTTGAAAAAGGAATCTGTACCCCTTGACGAATAATAGCCTCTATTCTATCCGAAGTTAACACCCTTGGATTAGAAATTAATTCTCCACGATTCTCACCTTCTAAAGCAGATATTTCTAGATTTAACACATAATCTGCCGCCCTAGCTAAAGTCATACCTAAAGCAGCTGGAGGAAATGCATTAGCACCTTGAGAAGCTAAATCAAATAAATAATTACTTTCCCCATCCTCTCCAGTAATTGAAGGTACAAACACCCCTCCGCTCTCAAAAGTTCCATTTTCTGCATCAAAATCACCAGATTCTAAACCACCAATAGTTGGTCTAGGGCCTATAGCAAAACGTCCACGGCTGCCAGTTCTAGCAGAGCCTCCAATCCCAAATCTAAAGCCTATATCTTTAGCGAAATTTTTATCGGCATTTACAATTCTGGCTTCAATCATAACCTGTCGAATCGGAATATCTAACAAATTAATTAAATGGCGCATTTCTTCCATTTTATCTGCCGTATCTTTCACAATCAACATATTAGTCCGCACATCAACTGTAGCCACTCCACGTTTGGAAAGCAGCCTACCTACACTAAAAGTTGTTTTTGTAGTACTAGTAGAAGCTTTTTTACTTCCAAGCAACATTCCACGTATGTCTTCAGCTCGTGCATAATTAATTTGAATGTATTCAGTGATTAATGGTTCTAATTGTTCCACAACCTTCTTAGCTTCAAGTTCTTTCTCCTCCAAAAGAATTATTTTCTCAGTGGGAGCTACTAAAACTACATTACCAGTTTTACGCTGTGATAAACCCTTAGATTTCAAAATCATATCCAAAGCTTGATCCCAAGGCACATCATCTAAACGTAAAGTAACCTCTCCATCAACATCATCCGCAGCAATAATATTTAATTCCGTAAAATCCGCTAGAATTTGTAATACTGAAGTAATTCTAATTGACTCAAAATTTAAGGATAATCTATCCCCTGAAAAAGGAAATTTTTCTTTAACCTTTGCCTCTTTTTCAGAAGCACTCATAGGTCTAAAACTTACTGTTAACAAACCATCTTCTTGATAAGAAGAATAATCGTAATTAGCATTGGCAGTAGTAATAGTTATTTCAGTATCAGCAAATTTTTTCA
Organism: Methylococcaceae bacterium; assembly: GCA_030627285.1. GTDB lineage: Bacteria > Pseudomonadota > Gammaproteobacteria > Methylococcales > Methylomonadaceae > WTBX01. The sequence continues at coordinate 21,784 of DAOUSJ010000007.1, forward strand.
ACGCATCAATTTTTTGCACTGGAGTAGCAAAATCAGATACATCAAAACGTTTTCTAAACACTTCAGGTAGTTTAGTATTCAAAAATTTCAATACTACTTTACCAGCTTGTTCTTTAACATCAACTACTGTATTAGGATTGGTCAAAGCTACTATTAACAAACCCTCACCATTTGAACCTCTTCTAAAATCAATGTCCTTAATAATTTGCTTGGGAATTAACCGTGAAACTACCGACACATTACGATCTTCAGCCACAGAATTTTCAGTACGAATAGTAGTTTTAGGTATAGATTCAACCTTAATAGTCTGCGATTGTGGTTGTGATTGGGTTTGTAAAGATATATTAGAATTCTTAAGTGTTAATAAAACTTTATTGCCAGATATTTTGGTTTCATATGGCACATGCTCAACCAAATTAACAATAATTCTAGTTCTACCAACAGCTTCAGCCACATAAATCTTACCAATAGCACCCTTATTAACTGTAAAACTTTTTTTACCTAAATTGTTTTTTACCCCATAAAAATCTAAAGCAATTCTAGAAGGGTTATCAGTTTGAAAAACTTTAGGATTAACTGCCATGCCATTCATTTCCATTTGGACTTGAATTTTATTTCCAGAAACCACAGTAAAATCCAATGATTGAATAGCTAATTCATTAGCTAATACAAATTTCACATGTGAAATCATGACTAATAACACCATCACAACACAATGCATTAAATTCTTTTTTCGACTCAACAATAATGCATTAATCGGCTTAATATTCATTCATTTAATCCTTGACCACTATTACTCTTCTGCGGCCATTTTCAATGGTAATGAAGCATCTTTCTCATACCATGTATTAGGTTTTTTATCCGCAACAATTTCTACTAAAATAATTTTCTTTTCAGTAATTTGCATAATTTTTCCATAATTTCCACCAACATAATTACCAACTCTCACCCGTCTAACTCCATCTTTAGATCGCACCAAACCCCATAAAACATCAGTTTTTACAGTCCCAACCATTTCTAAGGTATCCAATGGATAAGATTCAAGCTCTTCCTTTCTACGATTCAAATCAGGTTTAATGCCATTAGATGGCACATCATCATCCCCTAATATTTCCTCTTCTTCCTCAGGAATATCAGTCGGTTTAAAAGGATCTCGTGAACCATCCAAATTAAACAAAAAAGGTTCAACCGGCTTACTTTCAGGTAAAGGTGCAATTTCTTGTTTAGGTTTCGCCTTGACCTTACGAATATGTTTTTTTAAATCAGAAAAGTCATCATTATTGCAACCTTGCAAACCCAAACTAAACCCCAGCAATATCCACCACAACGATCTTATAAGCATAAAACATTACCCTTTTTTTGGTTTTTTAGCTTTCTCATCCTTAACTTCATTAACAGCCTCATTATAAGTTTTAATATCCGCTGTCATCTCCATCAAACCATCAGACTTCACAGTTAAAATAACATTATGCACGGTTACAATCCTTGGTAACGAAGCCAAGCCACTAACAAACAAAGCATGCTCCTCAAACTCACCCACCATTTTTATTTTATAAGGAACTTCAACATAAAAATCTTTAGAAACCTCGGCTTCAGGTTTAAACAATTCATTATCCAAACCACTAGCCAAAGCAGTTAAAGAAATCTCATCCAACAATGCTGCCACTTCAGCTTTAGTTGGCATCTGCTTAATCATCTTATCCAATAAAGTTTCAATATCTTTTAACTGAGCGCGATAATCTTCCAAATTAATCGCCTTTTGTTGTTTATCAGCAAAATCCTTTTTATACTCCACTTCCTTTTTTTCTAATTTTTCCTTTTCTGCCAGTTGCGGTAAAGTAAATTGATAAATACCGCCACCCAACATCAATGCACAGACTAGAGAAATAGCAGATATTTTAATTTGGATTGGCCAAGATCCAGCCTCATTAAAATCCCAATTAACTTCTGATAAATTCACTATTCATCCTCATCATCATTCAAATTTTGTTCAGTTTGTTTAGCATTCAAAGTGAAATCACTCCAAGCTTCCTTAGCAGCATTACCTTGCCCCTTAATTACCTCCAATTTAGGTGCTTCCAACCAAATAGAAGTTTCAATTAAATTCATATATTCAGAAATTCTGGAATTAGATTGTGATTTACCCTTAATAATCAAATCTCTATTTTTTTGTTTAAAATCAACAAGATAAATTCCTTCTGGAGTAGTTCTGCGTAATTCATCAAACAAATGTACAATTTCAGGTCTACTTTGTTGCAAATTTTCAATCAAAGAAATTTTTTCAATCAATCGATCTTTTTTAGCTTTAATTTCCTCAATTTCCTTAATTTTTTTCTCAACTTTTTTGATTTCTTTAACTAATAAATTATTCCGCTGAGTTTGATAATCTTTTAAACCTTCAATATACAAATACATCAAAGCAAATAATATACAAGTAACAACCGCGCTAACACCTAAAATAATCAAAAACTTTTGCTGTCGTTGTTGCTTTATCTCCTCACGCCATGGTAATAGATTAATTTTTGCCATTAATCAAAACTCCTCAACGCTAATCCACAAGCTATCATCATTGCAGGCGCATCATCACTTAAATTTTGCGGCTTTATGCGACTAGACAATGCCATATTAATAAATGGATTAGCTATGTAAGCTGACATATCCAACTCTTTTTCAACTATTTTTTCAAAACCAGAAATTGAAGCGCAACCACCAGCTAAAATAATACTATCAACATGCCTATTAGCACTTGAAGACATAAAAAATTGTAATGATCTAGAAATTTGTTGCACCATTGCATGTTTAAACGGTTCTAAAACATCAGTAATATAATTATCTGGCAAGCCACCCTGTCTTTTTGCCAAGCCAGCTTCTTCATACGACAAACCATAACGACGCTGAATTTCCTCAGTCAATTGTTTACCACCAAAACTTTGTTCCCGCACATATATAGTTTTACAATTATGCAAAATATTTAATGTGGTCATAGTTGCACCTATATCAGCTATCGCAACTGTTTGAGTTTCAATAGATTGTGACATTTGCTCCGCAAGCAATAAAAATGCATTTTCCATTGCAAAGGCTTCAACATCCACCACCTTAGTTTTTAAACCAGCTTGCAATAAGGTTTCCACTCGATCATCAACATTTTCCTTCCTAGATGCAGCTAACAATACATCCAATTGATCATCATTATTCTCATTAATCCCCTGCACTTCAAAATCTAAATTAACCTCATCCAAAGCATAAGGAACATATTGATCTGCCACCGTTAAAATTTGCTCTTCAACTTCATCTTCACCCAAAGAAGCCGGAATTTGAATAGTTTTAGTCATCACCGAAGAACCAGCAACGGCAATACAAGCATTTTTTTCCTTAGTACCCGATTGTTTAATTGCCATTTTTATCGCATTCGTAACAATCTCAATATCGGCAATATTCTTATCTACAACCGCATTTAGTGGCAATGGAATTACAGCATAACTTTCAACTCTGTAACGCTCTCCAGTTTTACTTAATTCCAATAATTTAACCGCTGCAGTACTAATATCCACCCCTAATACCACAGGATTTCTACGTTTAAATAAACCTATCATCGAACATTTCCATATCTTAATACCGTTAAAATTTGACTATTTACATGCTTTATTGATTTATTTGTCAGACTATTTCAAAAAAATATATTATGCTGAAGTATAGTAGCCTTTTTAATTTTAATAGCTAAAATCAACTTTATTTTCCTTTAGCTATTGTTCTAAAGTAAAAAAAAAGCTACTTTTAGACATGAAAATTTCTTTATCCATATTTCTAACCTGAGTTTGCAACTGCTTGTTTAAAACATGAACCTATGTAAAATGATTTTAAAATGGTTCGCCATTTTCACAGTAACCCTAGGCATATGTAGCTCTATAGCCGCCTATTTTTTTTATTTACACTTAATTAGTGATCTACCTGATATTAATGCCCTGCGTAATGTAAAATATCAAACCCCATTCAGTATATATAGTAAGGATAATGCCTTAATTGCCAAATATGGTGAAAAGAAACGTAAACCTATCAAAATTGAAAACATCTCAAAACGGCAAATTAATGCTTTTTTAGCTGCCGAAGATGACAGATATTACAGCCATCCTGGAGTGGACTATAAAGGTCTAGCTCGTGCTGCAGTTGAATTAATCCTCACCGGTAAAAAAACTCAAGGTGGTAGTACTATCACCATGCAAGTTACTAGAAATTTTTTACTGAATCGTGAAAAAACTTATACTCGTAAATTTAAAGAGATCATTTTATCGCTAAGAATTAATGAAAACTTCAATAAAGCTCAAATATTAGAACTTTATTTTAATAAAATTTATATGGGTCATAGATCATATGGAATTGTAGCGGCGGCGAAAACTTATTATGGCAAAGAATTAAATGAATTAAGTCTAGATCAACAAGCTATGATTGCTGGTTTGCCTAAAGCACCTTCAATTTATAATCCTGTAACTAACCCTGAAAGGGCTTTAACACGGCGGAATTATATTTTACAACGCATGTCAACATTGGGTTATGTATCGCAAACAGAAGCTGACAAGGCGATCAAACAACCGGTATCTGCAAAAATTCATGCTAGAAAAATAGAGTTGTCTACACCTTATGTAGCCGAGATGGTACGCCAAAAAATCATTAAAGAATACGGTAAAGATGCTTATACCAGCGGCATGCAAGTTTATACAACTTTAGATAAAAAATTACAGGAAACTGCTAATAAAGCTCTAAAAAATGCCCTTCATAACTATGATAAAAGACACGGCTATAGAGTTAAAAGCAACTCTGTATATACCACTGAAAAAGCTTTTTCCGCTTTAAGAATTGTTGGCGATACTTATCCAGCGCAAATATTATCTATTAGCAATAAAACCGCCGTAGCTAGATTACAAGATAATCGAAAAATAGAAATCCCTAAAAAAAATATATATTGGGCTAGACGTTATAAAAATACCAATTGGCGTGGCGGACAACCTAGAACTTTTAGTAGCTTGTTTAAAGTCGATGATATTATTCGAGTTAGATATTTAACTAATGAAACTTGGGAATTAACTCAAATTCCAAAAATTCAGGGCGCATTTGTAGCTTTAAACCCGATTGATGGTGCAGTAATAGCATTAGTTGGTGGCTATGATTTTCGTAGAAATGAATATAATCGGGTCACCCAATCTAAACGCCAACCAGGATCAGGATTCAAACCAGTAATTTACACTACTGCATTAGAAGAAGGTTTAACTGCTGCAACTTGGATTAGAGATTCACCCATAATTATTCGTTCTGGCAATGCAAATGATAGAAAATGGCGACCACAGAACTATAGTCATAAATTTTATGGTCCTACCAGAATTAGAACTGCTTTAAGAAAATCCAGAAATATTGTAGCTATTCGCCTGATGCAACAATTAAGTATTGATAGAGTTATTGAAACTGCGAATAGATTTGGTTTTGAAGACAAACAACTTCCACATGGTTTGTCACTAGCATTAGGTAGTGGCTATGCTTCACCGTTACGGATGGCAAATTTTTATGCTACTTTTGCCAATGGGGGTTATTTAGTTGAACCTTACTTTATAGATAGAATTGAAGATCACCAAGGTAAAATTATTTTTCAAGCTAATTCAAAAATAGCCTGTCCTACCTGCGTATATCCAGATCCTAATATTAATTTATCTACAATTGTTAATACCAGTATATCCGAACCGACTATGTTACGTAAGGGGCCGCCTAGATTACAAGATTTCTCGCCTAAAATTAGTAAACAAGCACTAGCGATTAAAAATAATAAATTTTTAAGAATAAATCCTGCTTTAATAACACCTAACAAACATCATGCTAAACGTGTTATTACGCCTCAAGTTAATTTTATTATGAATTCTATGCTTAGAGATGTAGTCCAACGAGGCACAGCAGTAAGAGCTAAAAGCCTTAAACGCTTGGATTTAGCTGGAAAAACTGGCACCACTAACGATCAAAGAGATGCTTGGTTTAATGGTTTTACTCCTAATGTTGTTGCAACAGCTTGGGTTGGCTTGGATTCATCCAAACCTTTAGGTAGAGGAGAAACTGGCGGTAAATCTGCATTGCCAATGTGGATAGAATTTATGCAAACAGCTCTAAAAGATGTTCCTGAAGCTCCATTTGAACCACCTGCTGGAGTAATTAAACGTTATATTAATGCTAATACTGGTTCAATTAATAGAAAAAACAGGGGCATGGTAGAGTATTTTATAGAAGGCATAACTTCTAAACGTCGCTATATATCCACTAAAAAATCTAAATATAAATCCAAATCCAAATATAAATCCAAATATAAATCTAAATCTAAATATAGACCCAGAACTAAGGCCACTAAAGCAGTTCGTAAACGTACAGAAAAGAAAGCTAGAAAAACAATTGATGACTTGTTTTAAATAGTATTAACCTCAACTAGAAGTATAAAATCTAGTTGAGGCTAGCAAAACCAAATATAAATAAATTTTTGCTTAACTTTTTGTTAAAATCATTTGTTTAAATACAAACACTTACAAACATGAAAATCTTTCTTTTTATTGTCGCCTTAATTGCCTTATTGGTTTTTCAAAGCAAAGCAGTAATGCCATGGGTACATTCTGTAATCTCTTCAGATTTATTTATTGAAAAAGATGATGGGGTGGGGGATGCTGGCGCGCCAGTTATAGATGATATGACTCAATGGGCATTTGAACATTGTAATTCTAGTATCAAAAATGATATGGATGAAGAATTTAATGTTTTATTTGCAGAACAACCAATTAATGCTTGGGGAATTGGTAATTATCAATATGTAATTAATTCCGAAATTGAAATTATCCCAAATAACGCTCAAAGTTTCAGTAAACGTTATGTTTGTAGGATTAAATATACTAACAAAGAAGATTTAACTGAGTTATCAAACTTGGATAATTGGTCTGTAAACGGTATTTCTGGATTAAATGATTTATAACCAACTAAAATATAATCGCCTGATATTAACAATAATTGAACATAATTGGCTCAATCTACTTAAGAAATAATCAGCTTTTTGCGTAACTGCAATGAATCACTTACAATCTACTCTCTCATATTTGATACAACATTATTATGTTGTATTTAAAAACTTATAGTATTTTTTCTCTCCAAAAAATATTCTGTAAACTTAATTTTGGAATAAAATAACGTTATTTTTAAGTTTTCCAACCAACAAGAGTTATTAATGAATAAGAGTTTAAAATCGATTAATACCATCCAAGATGATATTGACGCGACAGAAACACAAGAATGGTTAGAGTCTTTACAAGCGGTTTTAGAAACTGAAGGTCGTGAACGGGCGCATTTTTTAATCGAAAAATTGGTAGATTTAGCTAGAAAATCAGGTTCAGATATACCATTCAGTGCAAATACGGCCTATATAAATACTATTCCAGTTGAATTACAACCGCGTTTTCCTGGAAACACAACTATAGAACGTAAAATTCGTTCTTATATTCGCTGGAATGCAATGGTTATGGTATTGAAAACCAATAAAAATACCAATGTAGGTGGACATATTGCAAGTTTTGCCTCAGTTGCAACTATGTATGATATTGGGCAAAATCATTTTTGGCATGCTCCATCAAAAGAACACGGGGGAGATTTAATTTTCTTTCAAGGTCATTGCGCTCCTGGAAATTATGCCCGTGAATTTTTGTTAGGGCGTTTAAGTGAAGCCCAGATGGATAATTTTAGACAAGAAGTTGATGGTGGTGGTTTATCTTCTTATCCACATCCATGGTTAATGCCAGATTTTTGGCAATTTCCTACTGTTTCCATGGGCTTGGGTCCCATAATGGCTATTTATCAAGCTCGTTTTATGCACTATATGCAAGACCGAGAATTTATTGAACTTAAACAACGTAAAGTATGGGCATTTTTAGGCGATGGTGAAACTGATGAACCTGAAACTTTAGGTGCAATTGGTATGGCTGGGCGAGAAAAATTAGATAATTTAATTTTTGTAGTTAATTGTAATTTACAACGCTTAGATGGCCCTGTGCGTGGAAATGGCAAAATTATTCAGGACTTAGAAGGTCAATTTCGCGGTGCTGGCTGGAATGTAATTAAAGTTATTTGGGGTAGACGTTGGGATGCATTATTAGCCAAAGATAAAGATGGAATTTTAGTTAAACGCATGATGGAATGTGTGGATGGCGAATATCAAAATTTTAAATCTAAAGATGGTGCTTACGTTAGAAAACATTTTTTTAATACTCCAGAATTACAAAAATTAGTCGAAGATTTAAACGATAGAGATATTTGGGAATTAAATCGTGGCGGACATGATCCAATTAAAGTCTTTGCTGCTTATAAACAAGCTGTTACACACATAGGACAACCTAGTGTTATTTTAGCCAAAACCATTAAAGGCTATGGCATGGGTGAATCTGGCGAAGCTAGAAATACTTCCCATCAACAAAAGAAAATGTCTTTAAATTCAATTCGTAGAGTAAGGGATAAATATACCTTGCCAGTATTAGATGAGGATTTAAACAAATTACCGTATTTAAAATTTGCTGAAGATTCTAAAGAATTATTATACATGCAGGAACAACGGGCTAAGTTAGGAGGTGATTTACCTGCAAGAAAGCAAAAAACTGACGATTTAATTATTCCACCATTAGAAAAATTCAAACCCTTATTAGAACAAAGCCGTGCTGGACATGAAACTTCAACTACGATGGCTTTTGTTAAAATTTTAAATATTTTAGTTAAAGATAAAAATATTGGTCGTCGAATAGTGCCTATTGTGCCAGATGAATCGCGTACTTTTGGTATTGAAGGCATGTTTAGACAGTTAGGTATTTGGTCACATGTAGGGCAACTTTATGTGCCGCAAGATGCTGAACAATTGATGTCTTATAAAGAAGATACACATGGTCAAGTTTTGCAAGAAGGTATTAATGAAGCCGGTGGTTTATGTGATTGGATAGCTGCTGGAACTGCTTATTCTACACATGGAGTCGCAATGATTCCGTTCTTTATTTACTATTCCATGTTTGGTTTTCAAAGGGTTGGCGATTTAATTTGGGCAGCTGGAGATCAACGTACTCGCGGATTTTTATTAGGTGGAACTGCTGGTAGAACTACTTTAAACGGTGAAGGTTTACAACACGAAGATGGACATAGTCATTTAATGTCTGCTACGGTGCCAAATTGCATTTCTTATGATCCTACTTACGCTTATGAATTAGCGGTAATTGTGCAAAAAGGTTTACAAAGAATGTATGCTAACCAAGAAGATGTGTTTTATTACATCACGGTTATGAATGAAAATTATGCACAACCAGCAATGCCAGCAGATAGTGCCGCTGATATTCTAAAAGGCATGTATTTATTTCAAGCAGCTAATTCAAAACCTCAATTACAATTATTGGGTTCAGGCACGATTTTTAATGAAGTGGTAGCAGCAGCAGTTTTATTACGTGAAGATTGGGATATTGAAGCTAATATTTGGAGTTGCCCAAGTTTTACTGAGCTAGCACGTGATGGTCAAACCTGTGAACGTTGGAATCGCTTACATCCAACTGCAACTGCAAAAAAAGCACATGTAGATAAATGTTTAAATGCACTTTCAGCACCTGTAATTGCTGCTAGTGATTATGTGCGTGCATTTCCTGAACAAATTAGAGCTTATATTGATGCCCCATATACAGTATTAGGAACTGATGGTTTTGGTCGCTCAGATACTAGAGAAAATTTACGCAGATTTTTTGAAGTAAATCGACAACATATTGTAATTGCAGCTTTAAAAAGTTTGGCTGACATCGGAGAGCTTGAAGCGGATAAGGTTGAAGCAGCAATTAAAAAATATGCAGTGAATGCGGATATAATTGCCCCTTGGTTAATTTAGGAACATACAAGCATGAGTTTAATTGAATTGAAAATCCCTGATGTGGGTACTGATACTGAAGTAGAAGTGATTGAGGTATTAATTCAAATTGGGGATGTGGTCGAACTTGAACAAACTTTATTGGTTTTGGAAACTGATAAAGCCAGTATTGAATTGCCTGCTACTGCCGCCGGAAAAATTGAAAACATTAAAGTTAAAGTTGGAGATAAAGTATCTGAAGGTGTGATAGTTGCGACACTATTATCTCAAACAAATACAGAACCAACTCCTGATATTCCAGCAGCTGTAGAGCCTGAAGAACAAATTGAAATACCAGCAGAGCCTAATCCTGAAGTAAAACCAGCAGTAGAAATTGCTCCTGAAATTATTTTAGAACCTAGCAATTCTGGGTCTGTAGTACATGCCAGCCCAGGAGTACGATATTTTGCTCGCGAATTAGGCGTAAATATTGCCCAAATAACATTAGGTTCTGGACGTAAAGGGCGGATTATTAAAGATGATGTTAAAGCTTTTATTAAATCTGAATTAACTAAAAAATCTAGTGAGACTAATTCTGGCACAGGTATTCCTGCAATTCCAGCGGTAGATTTTTCCAAATTTGGTGAAATTAAATCTGAACCATTAAATAAAATTAAACGCTTAACAGGTAAAAATTTAACTTGTAATTGGTTGAATATGCCTATGGTTACGCAGCATGAAGAAGCTGATATTACTGAGATGGAGGTATTTAGAAAATCTTATAATGCCGAACAAGGTGCTAATAAAGAATTAAAAATCACGCCTTTAGTTTTTATTATTAAAGCTTTATTAGCTGCAATGAAAGATTATCCACAATTTAATAGTTCATTAGCTGCTGATGGCAATAATTTAATTTATAAACAATATTTTAATATTGGTATTGCGGTGGATACTCCAAATGGTTTGGTAGTTCCAGTAATTAAAAATGCAGATCAAAAAAGTTTACTCGAATTAAATAACAGCATGCGAGTATTAAGTGAAAAAGCTAGGAAAGGTAAATTAATGCCAACTGATATGCAAGGTGGATGCTTAACAATTTCTAGTTTAGGTGGCATTGGTGGCACAGCTTTTACTCCAATCGTAAATGCGCCAGAAGTAGCAATTTTAGGTGTAACCCGTGCCAGTATGAAACCAATTTGGAATGGCTCAGAATTCATTCCAAAATTAATGTTACCACTAGATTTAACTTACGATCATAGAGTAATAGATGGTGCAGATGGCGTGCGGTTTGTAGTTGCAATTGCCAAATATTTAGCTGATATTAGACGCTTATTGTTATAATTTGCACTAGCTAAAATTTAATTTAATCTGATTAAGTTACCTGAATAAGTCTGTAAAAGCGTAAAAATTTTTACAGGCTTATCTTCATTTTTTTATTACCTTAGTTACAACTTTTTTTGGAACAATCACATCAATTAACAAAATATTATCTTTATTATTTTCAATAGTTTTTTCGCCAATTCCAGAAACTTCCATTAATGATGCTACAGTTTTAAAATCTCCATTAACAGTACGATATTCAATAATGGCTTGAGCTTTTTTCACACCAATACCATTCAAAGATTCCGCAATAATTTCAGCATCAGCAGTATTAATATTAACTGGTTCTGCTAATACTTGCGCTGAAAGAAAAACAAATACTAGAAATAAAACTTTTTTCATGTGAAAATCTCTATGCATTAAAAAGAATCCCACAGTTTATCTAACTCTGTTAATCTGTCAAGTATTTATCTAGTAATAATTGTTTTTAAAGTCTCGATCAAGCAAATTTTTCTGTTACATATTTACTTCTAGATACTCCATGTGTCTAAACACATAAACATTATTTATCTAGGTATTAAACTACAACACAATTATTGAATTAGATTTATCTAAAGAATACACCTTACTCATTGACAGCATGAGTCAGCAACTTAGTGAAGATAAGATTGCAACAGGAATTTCTTTAGGAAATCAAGCCCCTGATTTTTGTTTGAAAAATTATAATGGCGATGATATTTATTTAAATAAAGTATTACATGTTGTCTTATCTTTTTATCGAGGCGATTGGTGTCCTGTTTGTCAAATTGAAAGCGCAACAAGATAATATTAATGGTTCATGGAATTTACCCGTGCCTGCTACATTTGTATTGGATCAACAAGGAATAATATGTGGGCGACATGTTTCATCTGACTTTTTAACTAGAATTGAACCTATTGAAATTATTGGAACTTTGGAAAGATTATTGGGTAAAGATCAGGCACTTGCTTCTTATTTACACAGTAAAAATGAAATTTTACGGAGTACATTAAAAGAATTAACTCGAACGCAAGAACAGTTATTACGTAAAGAAAAGAAGGCTGTTATTGGAGATTTAACTGCAGGTTTGGTACATGAAATTAAAAATCTGTTAAACCCTATTAGCTTTTTTGATCTAATGGTAGATGATTTTTCAAGAATCAACGAATTAAATTACAAGTATATCTTCAAATGTTACCAACGTATTTGCAACTAAAAAATATTAACCTATAAATTTATTATCTGTTATGGGATAGCTTATCCCGAACTCAGGTTAATTAAAGTGTTAAACCCTTATCCCAATATTCTGCTTATCCATAACAACCTTAAACATCATCCCTAAAATATCGTTTTTAAAAGCCTTATTTTCCTCAAATTCCTTATATAAATCCGTGTAATCAAAGACTAAACCTTGTATTTTATCTTCCATCATTTTATCAAAGGTAATTTTAGAATTTTGTACATCTGAAAACTTTGTTGCCCTGATATATTCTTCATTTATCGCAATTTTACTGGTTAAGTCTTCAAATAATATCTTGGTAACAAGGTCATTTTTACCAAACTCAGTTTCGCCCCATTTTTTATTAAATTCAGCGATAATTTCTTGCAAAAATTCTTTTTCAGGTTCGGCTTTAGAACCTCTCATCTGCGGAGTAATGGGGTCTATTTCTGTAACTCCATTATCTAGGATAATATCTTGATTTAAAGCCTGTCTGTGTTGGGTATAGCTATCTAAATCAATGCTATCAAGTAAGCCCTCTATACTTTCATTGTTGACTTTTAGTTTTAATTTAGGAATTAGGAATTTTAAGAACCAATACAATTCTTCCCAATATTTTTTATTAAATGGAATAATCAAAGCTAAAAAAGCATAGGTTTTTACAAATGAACTAGCTTTAACTTTAAAGCCCACTTGCTCATCAGTTTCTAGCTCATTAAAAAGAGCCACATGACTATCAATATTTTTTCTAGTTCTTCCCTATCTTTCTTTGCAAAATAATTTGCGGTGAAATCTTGAGCTTCTTGCTTTTCGTAAACTTGAAAATCTGCCAATGCCTCTTCTAAGTCATTTAATTTATTTGGGTCGGTATCTTCGCTTAATAAAATACATTCATAATAAGGGTCAAAAGCTTCTTTTATCTCTTTGGTCGTATTCACAAAATCTAAAACAAAAGTATCACTTTTATAGGGTTTATAAGCTCTATTTAGTCTTGATAAAGTTTGCACCGCTTGAACACCCTTTAAAGGTTTATCAACATACATTGAGTGCAATAATGGCTCATCAAACCCCGTTTGAAATTTTTCTGCCACGATTAAAAAACGGTATTCTGTTTCTTTGAGTTTTTCAGGAATTTTACCGCTATCAAAACCGTTTATTCCTGTTTCGGTGTAACCATCCCCTTTAAATTCTTTTTTCCCTGAAAAGGCGATAATGGATTTATAAGGCGAATGAATTTTTTTTAAATATTCATCAAAAGCTTGCTTGTACTTAATTGCATTAATAATGCTACTGGTAACCACCATTGCTTTAGCTTTGCCGTTTATGTCTTTAGTTTTGGTCATAAAATCATCCACCATCACCGCCGTTTTTTTAGCAATAGTGAATTCATGTCCCTCAACATAAGCTTTAATTTTTTTCTTAGCTTTTGAGGTATCAAAAACAGGGTTATTTTCTGCTGTTTGTAATAATTTATAATAACTTTTATAGGTGGTGTAATTTTTCAAAACATCTAAAATAAATTCTTCTTGAATGGCTTGTTTCATAGAATATAAATGAAATGGCTCTCTTTTTCCCTCACTAGTTTTAGTCCCAAACAGCTCTAAAGTTTTATTTTTAGGGGTCGCAGTAAAAGCAAAATAACTAATATTTTTAGGTAACTTTTTAGACTCCATCGCCTTAATGACCTCATCTTCGCTATCAAATTCACTTGATAAGGTCGTATTCATTTTTCCTGCTGTCTCCCCTGTTTGGCTAGAATGAGCTTCATCAATAATAATGGCAAAACGACTGCCTTTTAATTCGGCTATTTCCTCCACTACAAAGGGAAATTTTTGAATAGTAGTAATAATAATTTTTTTACCATTTTCCAAAGCACTTTTTAACTGCTGGCTACCTTGTGTAATTGCTTCAACTACATTATTAACTTGAGCAAATTGCTTAATGTTATCCCTTATTTGTTTATCTAAAACCCTACGGTCTGTAACAACAATAACGGAATTAAAGATCACTTTATCATCGCTAGAATGTAGTTCTACCAATTGATGAGCAAGCCAAGTTAAAGAGTTACTTTTCCCTGAACCTGCGGAATGCTGAATTAAATATTTTTGCCCTGTACCGTTTGCTTTAGCATGGGCGAGTATTTTTATAACTGCATTCAATTGATGGTATCTAGGAAAAATAAGCTTTTTTTCTTTTTTTAAGAATTGAGCATAATTTTCTATGATGTTACTCAATGAAGTTTTAGTTAAAATCGACTTCCACAAGTAATCCGTTTTAATCCCATCAGGATTTAAAGGGTTGCCTTTGCCGTTAGCGTGTCCCTTATTAAACGGTAAAAAAACGGTTTTCTGTCCGTTTAAATAGGTCGTCATATAAACTTCGTTAGTATCAACCGCAAAATGTACTAAACAGCGAGCAAGTTGAAAGAGCGGCTCTTTAGGGTCACGGTCTTTTTTATACTGTTTTTTAGCCTCTTCAACGGTTTGATTAGTCCAGTGGTTTTTTAACTCAAAAGTGATAAGCGGTAAACCGTTTATAAAAATCACCATATCTAAGGAATTGCGGTTTTTATCGCTGTAATAGAGTTGTCTTGTGACTGAGTAACGATTTTGTTGATAACGGCTGATACTTTGCGGATTTTTATCTGAGGTGGGTTGTTTATAGAGTAATTGAAATTTTAACTCTTGGTCACTAATGCCTTTTCTTAGTAGCTCTACAATGCCCTTTTGTTGAATTTGTTGATAAATTCGTTTACAAAGTAACTCTTTGTAATTTTCGCCTCGTTTCTTTTTATATTCGGCTAAAGTGTCGGCTTGGGTTTCTTCTAAGAAGTTGAAAAGTTGCAAAGTATCAAGGCAATAATCTTTATTGTAGTCTTGTGACTCACCTTGAAAGTAGCCTGATTCTTGTATTAAGCTTTTTTCGATTAAAGCTTCAAAGCTTTCTTCATTGGTTTTTGTTGGCATAGTGATTTTTGTAGGTGCAGATTTATCTGCATTTTTAATAACCAAAAAATATCATTCGGATGCAGATAAATCTGCACCTACGGTATTTTTATCTTTCCTGTCACGGCATCATAACACAGACGTTCTTTGTACTCGTTTATCAGGTCTATTTCTTGTTGATATTTGGCTTTTAATTCGTCTATCTGTTGACTTTTTTCTTCGATGTAATTGACGATTTGTTTTTGTTCATTAAGCGGTGGAATTGAAACTAATATATTTCCTATAAAATTCCAATTAGCTCTTGGCATTTTTGAACCATAAGTAGAGCTATCAATTAAACTTATAAACTTACTTGTTAGAAATAAATTTAATAAAAAATATTTATTGAATAACTTAGCTTTAAAAACTAATAACTCACTTGTACAAATTCCTGAAAAATCAGCAATAAAAGCCTTTGCTAAATAAGGTCTTAATTTAGAAAATAAAACATTCCCTTTTTTAAAGTTTTTGCTTACTCCTTCAACTTCTATATTAATATCTAAATTTATAATTTTACCTGTCCAACTTTCTATATTTTCTAAGCCTATATATTTTCTATTATTTATAGTCTTTTGATTATTTACTAAGTCTACACAAAATTTTAACTTCCTAATCTCCCAATATTCAGGAATATCGCCTATCCACTCAACTCCTGAATTTTTATAATTCACATCAGGGTTAATCCCTTTTGTCACCGCCTGAGTAATTAGGGTTTTCTTTTCCTCTTCCAGTAATTCAATAAGCCTTTGTTTATTTTTTATAAACTGCTCTATTTTTTGGCTTTTATCATCAAGGAAAGAAGCTATTTTTTGTTGTTCCTGAAGTGGTACAAATGGTATAAAAAAATCTTTTAATCTGCTTTGGTTTAAAATTGGTAATGTAATTACAATAGCTAAATTGTTTAATACATCTGGAAAAATACTAATATAATAAAAAACAAATTTATAATCACAAACTCTAAAATCACCAATCACGTTTATTTGTTGATTACAACAAAATTTATTCAATGAGTAAGATACCTTCCCTAAAGTTCCACCTATAGAAACTAATAAGACACTATTTTCATTAAACAACTTACATTCTCTAAGATTAATAGCTAAATTAGATATTTTCCTGTTTGAGGATTTTAGATTCTTTACCTTTAAATCAGAAGGTGTAAACCAATTAATTTCTTCTTTATAAAATTTAGGGTTACTAGATTTTGGAGTAGTACCTGTATATATTTTTGCAATATATTTAAGCCTTCTAACTTCCCAATTCTCAGGAATATCCCCTATCCATTCAACCCCTGAATTTTTATATTTCTCGTATGTTTTCATAAACTGTCCTTAGTGAATAATAGAGTTAAGCACACCATCGGTTTCATCTTCCAAAGCCAAAATATCCGCCCTAATGGTATCAAGAGTCCTTAATTGCTTAGGTTTATAAAAATGACGATTAAAATTAATCTCATAACCCTTAACCGTTTTACTATGGTCAATCCAAGCATCCGCTACAAACGGCAATACTTCCCTATCAAAATAAACCTGAATATCCTCTTTTAACGGCACACTTTCAGAGTCCCTTAAATCACTATCCGCTTCAAATTCAACTCCCTTTGCGGTCTTCTTTTTAATCACTTCCTTAGCTTGCTCATCTTTCCAACTTACCGCAGACAAGAAAACCTTTTTATCAGCATTATCAAACTTTAAACCTAAATCTTTTAAAGCCTTATCAATTGCCTTTTTAAAAGCATTAAAATCGTTAAATTCTTTATCAACCTTAGCTTGTAACTTTTTAGCAATCGCCATGACTTCAAGTTGATGTTTCCAAGTTTCAACATTAAAAAATTTCTTTTTATCCGCTGGACTCACTTTTATTTCTTCCAATTTCACATAAGCTTCAAACGGATTTTTTAAACTTTCTAAATCTTCATAAACCGCTTGCGGATGCTTCGCATAAAAATAGCTCATCAAATCCCTTAGCTTGTCGATAAATCGTAAACTTTCAATCGCTTCATCAGTAATTTTAGCTGAAAGCCTTAAAGGTCTATCTACAATGATTTTATTAAAACCAAAATCCGCATTATCAAAAATCTTAGCATCTTCATTTTCTATAAAATCAAGGTAAGTATCAGTAATATTTTTGATATGTTCAGGTGAAAACTGGCAATTTTTATTTCCTAAACTCTTTCGCATTTTTTTCAAACTGTTGACTTGCATCAATAAGCTGAATTTTGCCTTTGCGATGTTCCGCTTTACGATTACTTAACACCCAAATATAAGTAGTGATACCCGTGTTATAAAACAGGTTTTTAGGTAGTTGAACAATAGCCTCTAGCCAATCATTTTCAATAATCCATTGCCTAATATTACTTTCACCGCTTCCAGCATCGCCCGTAAACAAAGCTGAACCATTATGAACCGTTGCAATACGGCTTCCCTGTTTGGTGTCATGCTTCATTTTAGAAAGCATATTAACTAAGAATAGTAATTGACCATCACTAACTCTAGGCACGCCCACAGTAAAACGAGGGTCTATAATTTCCTTTTTTTCGCCCACAATAGTGTCATAATCTGACTTCCAAGATTTACCATAAGGCGGATTAGATAACATAAAATCAAATTTTAATTGTGAATGCTTATCTATCTGTAAAGTAGAACCGAAAGCAATATTATCAGGTTCAGGATGGTCTTCTTTAAGCATCATATCCGCCTTACAAATAGCATAAGTTTCTGCTTGTAATTCTTGCCCATACAAACCACAGATTGCTTTAGACCGAATTTCACCCTCTAAGTCATGAATAAAATGCTCGGCTTCGGTCAACATTCCACCTGAACCGCAAGCAGGATCATAAACAAGGTGAGTTCCCTCTTGAATACTGTCTTTAACAGGTAAGAAAACCATGTGAGTCATTAATTGAATAACTTCTCTAGGGGTGAAATGTTCCCCTGCTTCTTCGTTGTTTTCTTCGTTGAATCGCCTAATTAATTCTTCAAAAACATAACCCATTCCTAAATTAGTTAAACTTGCCATCACCACATCGCCCTCGCGGTTTAAAACAGGTTTAGGGCTTAGGTTTATATCTTTAGAACAAAATTTATCGACTATTCCGTATAAAATATTAGCTTCATCCATTGTTTCAAGCTGATTTCTTAGCTTAAATTTACTAATAATTTCTTGAACATTTTCACTATAACCATTTAGATAAACTTCAAAATTTTCTTTAATTTTACTGGGTTCATCAAGCAAACTTTTAAAAGTAAATTTTGAAGTATTAAAAAAGACATAACCTGAATCTTTTTTTAAACGACTTTGCCCATTAATTCCCTTTTCATCTAAAAATTGCTTTGTTTTAAGCACTTGGTCTTTAGTCGGTTCTAATAAAACATCAAGTCTTCTTAAAACCGTAAAAGGTAAAATAACATCACGATATTTTCCTCTGACATAAACATCCCTAAGTAAGTCATCTGCAACTGACCAAATGAAAGCAACAATTTTATTGTGTGTTGAATGATCCATATTTTCCTAGTGTTATTTATTAAATGTTAGGCATAGTCTAACTGTAAACTTACTTTTTTCAAGTTTTGCAATTTATTTTAATTTTTAAAAGCCTGTTTGATTATCAATACCTTCGCCAAAATAATGAATAAAAAGTAGACCAGATAAATTAAAAGGTCGTTATGTGCGAATTAACTCATTAGACTGGTCAGAAAAACCTGTACTCGGATGGATTAAAAGGCTGGAATTTCCAGTTGTTTTTCACTGCCAAGTATTTAAAAATAAAGATGGAAGCACAGGTTTACTCTATTTGATTAGCAATGATGTTGAGGCAACAAAAACGACTATTGAAACAACCTACCAAAAACGGTGGAAAGTCGAAGTCTTTCATAAAAATATTAAATCCAATACGGGGCTAGCAAAATCGGTAATAACACAAAGCAATCATATCTTCATGTCGCTTTATGCGGCTGCTAAATTGGAGTGCTTAAGTATAAAAACAGGACTTAATCCGTTTACATTAAAGCGCAAGTTGTATTTAAAAGCTATTCGACAAGCATTCGATGAATTGCAGATTTTAAAACAAGCTACTGCGTAACATCAGTTAATAACAGAATTGCATCATTAATTACTGAATTAGATTTATCACTTATAGCGTAAAACCTCGTCGTTCAGGGCGAGGATGTAAGCGGATTAAAACATATTTCATACTATGATATATGTTTGTGTTAAAGTTATGCATAATTCAATTGTAGCCGGACAAAATCATGCTTATTTAGCCAAACAATTGGAAGCATTTCAACAAGGAAGCCGCCATGATCCTATTATGTCACCTATAGCTAAAAATTTAATCAAGCAAGATATTCAAGATATTGCTGCCTATTATGCTAGTCTATC
>DAOUSJ010000011.1 GCA_030627285.1 Methylococcaceae bacterium
TAATACATCCCACCAAGGCTTTGGTTTGGCGACACCAGGAATTAATGTTTGAATATATCTAACACAAGCAAGGCTTCTATGCTTTTTACAGGCGTTTTTAGTCTTTCTAAAATAAGCTAATTGTTCTTTAGTTAAAGAACTTAAAAAACCTTTAGCATTTGTAGATTCTGGCCCAATAGCACCAATTTTAATATTTGGATCTACCTTTTTCATTTCTCTAGAAAAAACTTTTAAAGCTTTTGCATATTGAAATGAGGTTAATGGATGCACTCCAGCACGTAAATATGATTCATTGCCTATTTCCCAATATTGAACTTTATAACCTCTTTGCTTAACTGCTTGTACCCAACGAGCTGCATTTTTAGCATAGCGTAAAATA
The DNA here is from genome assembly GCA_030627285.1 of Methylococcaceae bacterium. GTDB lineage: Bacteria > Pseudomonadota > Gammaproteobacteria > Methylococcales > Methylomonadaceae > WTBX01. The sequence goes on from DAOUSJ010000011.1 coordinate 380, forward strand.
TTTGCATTTAAATCACCTTTAGCAATAAAAGCCCCTTCTAAATTAACTACAAAAAATAATTTATTCGCATTAATTTTTTTAGCATGTTCTAAAAACTCTATGTAATCTAACCGTTGCGATTTAGCAAATAAATCTGGAGCTGCTTTTGGAAATACTTTAGGGTTTTCAAGACTATTAGTTTCCCAGTCATAATTATCTGCAACTTCCCCACCTGGGTAACGTAAAGTTTTAATACTAAGTTGTTGTAATTTATTGCCTAATTTATGTGTATTCCAAACTTTATCATCATCAATCCAATATAAAATATTAGTGCCTAATAAATTTGGGTTGTTATTATTTCCTGATGGCAATTTATTTGCCATAGATACAGTTAACTTAGGATCTGCTGCAACACTAACTGAATTAATAATTAAACTTAAAAAAATAAATTTAAATATCCATTGTATTGCTGTTAAAAAACTCTTAAAAAATTTAATCTTTATTAAATTCAACACTGTATTATTCCATTTCCAATAAACATATCTTAAATAATTAATAACAATTTATTATTTACATTTTTGCTAATACTTTAGGAGCATTTTCAGTCCAATATTGCCAAAACTCAAAATCTTCTTGGTAATAAGCATTGATTTCAGCAATTATTTCTGAACTTAAATCTGCCCGCTTCATCTTTTTACCAGTACTTTTATTACTATTAGGTAATTTAACTTGTGCCAAATCTAACGATTTCATTACAATTGGAAACATAGTTTTAATTTTATCTTGTGGCATAATTAAATCAAATCTACACACACCATCATTATCAATAAAATGACGTTTTTGAGAAGCATTTTTAAGCCACTCATCTTTAGTCCAAAATTGTTCAAAGGTTGTATTAAATGGTAAAGGATGTTGAACTTTTTTATTACCGCGACGATAATTATACCAACTTAAAATCCACTCAATTGGTTCACGAACCACCCCAAAACGAAAAAAAGTTTCTGGTCGATATTTTTTTAAATTAAATAAAAATTTATATTCTCGTTTTACTTTCAACCATTTAACATGTTTTCTTTGCGCACCACCATTTCTATTGATTTCTGCAAACTTAGTTAATGCATTTTCTATACTGGTTGAAGCTGTTTTGGAATTGGCAATAAAAACAAATTTCTTTTTTACACTAATAAGCATAGTATCTAAAATCCTTATTTTAAGAAGGTAGTTAAAATTAAATGTAATTTACCATTTTTACTTTTTAGATAAATTTTTATTGGATGTTCTGAACTAATTTGCAAACCTGTAACTTTAAATCTTGAGTTAGCTGCATGTGTTAATCTTGGAAATGTATTAATTAATTTAGGCGATGGCAATTGCCAATCTACTTGATGTTCACCGTTTTTATCTAATGCTATCAATTCATTATGTTTAAGAACTTTATTAGGCAGAATTGCCCCATGCAATACCATATTATTAAATTTTGTGGGATTTAATGGGTCTAAACTTGAATATCGAATAAATCCTGGTATTTTTTCATATTCAGTTACCAGTTCTTTGGTTTCAGTTTCTGAACTATGTTTAACTGCAAGTACAGCATCAATTATAGCTTCATTATATTCTGCACCTAAAAAATCAAACATTGCTTGCAAAGGTGGTCTTTTATTAACTACATCTTCATATTTAATTGCAAAAGTATTAGTTTTATTTACACTATAGTCGTTAATATTATTTTCAAATTCAGCTAATTTAGATTTTACTTTTTTAATTTCTTGAGATTGCCACCAACCACTTTTTAATACTTCATCATGTTCTCTAGTTAAAAAAACCAAAGCTACATTAGGAAATAATTTACTTAAAAAATTTAAATAACTATGTAATTTTAATTCGCCATTTTCTACTGTATTTAAGCCTTGATTTATATATCTAATTTCCTTAAAACCTATACAATCAGGCACTATTGCATTAGGTATTAATTGGTTTAATACTAATTTGCTCGCGTCATCAATAAATTTTTCTGCACTAAAATCATTAGCACCATACCATGGAGAAGTTGGTTCTGCTGCAGAGCTACCATATTCTGTTTTAGATTGAAGCAAAGCTTGATAAGATTCAAATAAACTGTAACAAAAATTGTAATTTTCACCTCTAATTTCACAACCATCAATAGAATTCAAAACTCCTTGAAGTAAAGTAGAGCCACTACGTCCATAAGTTACAATTAGTACACTAGAAAAATTCATTGCTTATACTGCTCCTGTTAATGCAATCTTAAATAATGGATATTCGTCACCATTAGTATCTTGTAGATATATTTCCAAAGTCTCAGCAGCTATTAATTTCAATTCTCCAGTTTTAAAGCGTGCTGTAGCTGCTTGAGTGCTATTCGGATAAATTTTAGCAATTTTACGTGAAGCTTTGCCCCAAAATATCTTTTGTGCAATAGAATTTTTGCGAATATTTAATACCATACCTGTAGGCGCAATGTTATCTAAGACTATAACACCACCTAAATCAAAGGCCTGACCAGTAAGCAATACTTGCGGCATAGTATCAATCTGCGCTTTTAAAATCCAATTAGGCAAAGTATGTACATGAATTTCTAACACCGCCATTTTTGCATTGGGTTTAAAGCTATCTACATTTAACAATGCTTGTTCTAATTCATCAACGCCAGCAATACTTTGATATTTATCGCGTGTTCCTTGATCGCCTCTGCCAATTACTGCCATAGAAAATTCTTTATCATTGGCAGAATCTTTAGATAAATGTAATCTATTCAACAAGGGTAATAAAGCTGTTATCGCTTGCTCTGAAGGCACTTTATATAGCTCTTCATAACTTAAAGCTAATGGTGAAATACCTTGACTAGTTAAATATTGCCATAATTTATGCAAGATTTGAATGCTTTCTTGTTCATGTTGAACTAATTTAGTCACTGGAATTTTTTCAATTTCTGCGTCTGGTTTGAGTTTACCTTTTGGCCCCCAAACTCCTGTGTTTTGCGCAAAATGCAATGACAACAATCTATCTCTAGAAGCTTCACGATATAAAAATAAATGTTGATAATCCGCTTGCACACTTGCATCTGCTAACGCTGCAGTAACTGCCCAAGGAACCATTTCAACACAATGTTTAATAATTTCTTGACGCGCTATAATTGCTTGAATGCTACCAACCAATTGGGCTTGATCTTTAGTTTCGCGCCATTGTTTAGTAATATCACCATATTGTCTTTCAGGATTAAAAGGTTCATGTTCTGCAAAGGGTAATCCTGAGCGTTCAATCAAACGCTGGGTTAAATTAGTGCCACCAGTACGTTGTAAAGTCCAAATAATAAATGGTTTTGCTGATTTTTGATTCGAATTACTCATTGTTTGCTGTATCATCCTGCATAAATTTAACAAAATCTTCGGTAGATTTATATTCTACTGACACTTTATCATTTCCAAACTTGCCTGTGCCTTCGTGTAACATTATGGCATATTTACGATATTCAGCTGCATCTCCAAAATGTTGCCCACGTTGAATTTCAGCCATAACTTTAGCTTTAAAACCTGCATGATATTTAAAATGTGCAAACCAAGTTTTTTGCTTAGAAACTTGTATATTCGCTGCATCATGTAAACCTTCTGAATACCGAATCCAAGGATAATAACGAATCAAAGCATATTTTTGACTGGTAAATGAATTTGGCGGAGTGTCACTAGATAACCTATGTCGCAATGCACTCAAATAAGTTGAGCTATTACTATACATACCACTACCCAATTTCCATTCAGTTAAAGGATTTTTATCAAACCAAGCAGCAACTTTAAATGGTTCATCTTTAGAAAAATCCGCTTCATTTAAATCTGTAAATGGATACATGTCAATCATGTAAGTTAACGCCGCATTACAACCTTCCGCTTCAATGGCTTCGATTAAATCATCTAAACTTCTATCATTATCTTGTTCAAACACAAATAATTCATCTGCATCTGCTAAAATTACCCATTTACCTAAACAATGATTGCCTAAAATAGTTTGTTGCCAAACTACACCAAAATGTGAATGCTTATATTCAGTATCAGCAGAATATAAAATTACATCTGGTTGTTTAAATAAATATTCCCGAGTGCCATCATCAGAACAATTATCCACCATCATAAAACAATTAATTCCTAGCTTACGATAATGGGCTAAAAAATGCGGTAACATTAAAATCTCATTGCGAACTACAGTTACCACACAGGTTTCATATTCTAATAAAGCATTCATCTGCTTAGGGTCAGTTAATAACTCTAGTTGATTACTGTTACCAGTTTTAATTTTTACATTACTACATGTAGGCCATAATTTTTTCGGCCATAATTCTTTGCTATGTCTTTTATCATAAGTGGGTTGTAAATCAAATTGGCTATCTAAATGCGCTACTTTTGTAGGGGTAGCTTGACATGGAAAAAAGATATTTTCCCGAATTGATACTGGCATAGCTTCGGGAAATGTCCGTCGGCGTTGATAAGATTCATAATCTTCATTTGAAGGTGCAATAAAAGCTGAAGCTAATAAATCTCCAACTAATTTATCTTCCATAAATGAACAAGAAATTAATCTTTCCCCACGGACAGTTTTTTCAGCAGCCAATAATTCAAACATAGCCAATCTGGATAAAGTATATCCGCCACCACCATCAGTATATACAGATGGTTCTGGTGATTTATCAATCCTTTTTTGCCCATTTTCAGCTTGGGATTTAGTTTGATGCCAAGTTCTATCCATGCCACCAACTTCACGATGAATAACTCGACCGTAATAAAAATGTTTTCTATAACTTAAACTATCAAAAAATTGTGCTACATCTAAATAACAATCGTCATCTATTTTTAATACATATTGCGCATTGGTATGATTGTAAACCCAATCAAATAGTTTTAAGGTTTTTTGCGGTAAACTCTCATAGCGATCTGAAACATCTAAAGCCAAGACATCATCTTGTAAACTATCATCGCCATCACCAACTAAAATTACATATGGAATCTTGCGAGCTTTTAATTCTTGAATCCAAGTATCTCTAATTGCTTGTACACGAGTCTCTAAATATTTACGACATGAATAAATTACCACTAAAGTATCTTGTGGCCAGCCTGCTGTACTTAATTCTAATTTTAATTCTGAGGTCTTCTCAAACACAAATTCCATGCGTTCGCCAAATTTTTGCTTAATTAATTTGTGACATTCAGCTACAAATCCACGCAATAAGGAATCAGTTTGAATTAATTCACCTTGTAACCGTATTAGTCCAGATTGCACAGGTGCTGGCAAATACCAATCAGCTTTAGTTTCTTCTACAGCTTTTTGCAACATCCATTGCATATGCGTCAAAATATGCGTTAATAACGCTGAACCTTGCTGTCCATATTGCGCAATCAAAATATAGGCACTAGCTAATAAATCAAAACTTAAAAAACCACCTTGATAATCTGCGATTTTAATTACTGTCGGCCCTAACTTAGCAAATGCCTTTTCTACTTGTTCCAAATCAGCATCTTCATCTATGCATAAAAATAATTCTTTTAACGCCTGACTAGCTTGCATTTGTAAATGCCAAGTAATACTTTTTTCTGGCTCACTTAAATTACGTAGTGTTTCCCTTATTACGGCAGGATTAGTTTCGGGAAAATGTTGAATTAGTTGATTACTATCCGTCAAAGGAAATGCACTAATTCTTAAAGATTCTTTAACATCATCAGCTAATAATTTAGCAATTAAATCTTGTCCTTTTGAAGATAAGGATTCATTTAATTCCGGTAAAGTATTTGCCAAAATTTCCCGCACAAAAAATACTGCTTCTGGATTATTTTTAGCTTGAAAATACATTAACGGGCGCGAAAGTTCTTCTAACCATGTAACTACCGAATGATTTTTATTAATTAAAGCTTGATGTAATTGTTGAAATTGTTGCTGTGCATAAGCCAATTCAGTTGTTAACAATGGTAATTGTTGTGCAGCTGCACGTTGCCAAAATGTAGGATTAAGTCCGTAATGTTGTAAAGTAGCATTTAAAATATCCGTGCGATGATAATCAGTATAGCGATCAAAATCTATTAACAACAATAATATGGAATCAATTAAATATCGGTCATGTAAGCGCGAAAACCAATCGCCTTTAAATGCAGTAATTAATTCGATTAAAGCGTAACGAAATGTTTGCCCCATTTCAATTTTAATTTCAACATCGGCTTCCATTTGCTGCAAAGCTTTTACTGAAAAATAAATGCATTCGGTACTTAACCAACCACTATCTAAATTTTTTGCCATTTTATACAGCAAACTTGTGACTCTTGGAATATCCTTATCTACCATAATTGCTGGCAATGCAATACTCATTTGCCACAATTCATCACTTTTTTCTAAGTTTTGCAAATGTTTAAAATCAGATAATTCTCGTAAACGTAAAAACTCACCTTTAGCACATAATAATGGGGTTACTGAACGCAAAAAACCTTCTCTAGCTTCACCTTGTAATCTCAACTCATCAATAACAGTTCTTATTTCTTCAAAAACTGTACCTTCATGCTCTCTTAAACGAGAATTTAGTGTTCTTAAAGCCTTCCAAAGCAATAACATAGCAACACTTTCACTAATTTCTTCAGCTTCTGCAATCTCCAAATTACTATCAGGAGTTAGAAAAAAATCATCTAATTGCATTTGTTTAGCAAAATTAGTAATTATTTCTACATCTTCAGCTTCAAGTTCAGTTAAAAAATTTCCGTAGCGAATATGTTCAACCGCCAATAACAAACGATATTGTTTTTCTTCCCCAGACTGCATTTGTAAAATATCAGCAATCCAATTTAAAACTTTCAATCTATTTAATTCAGGTGGAATTAAATTAATAGTTTCAGCACCTAAACTTATATCCAATTGACACAAAATTTCTTCAGAATTCTGCTCCCAAATATATCCTGGCAATTCAGCTTCAAAACGATACCTAATTTTATCTATGCTAGATGAACGTTGTTCTTGGCGTAAAAATACCGAATTTAAAAATTCTCGATTACAAAATAGTTTAGCTGCTGGAACTTCAGCAGATTCAGCAGGTACTTCTATCCAGCCTTGTAAAGTAAAATGTCCCCAAGCTTCTATTTCTGCACTTAATCCTGCATTATCTTCACGAATACTACCAGATTCAGGCATTAATGCTTTTGCATTTGGATTTTGTTTTTGAGCAATATTTTCCAACAAAGTATTATTTGCAAACACTCTAATTGGTTTATTTAATGCTACAGCATTATGTAACATACTCGCTGTTTGCCCAGCAAATACAATTCTAAAACCGCAATCACTATTCTCTAATTCATATTTTGTTGCTACATCAATACGTTCAAACCACTTAGTCTGACCTTGACATAAATTGCCATCAATTTCACATTCAAGCTTTAAATTTAGCCCAGCTTTATGAATTGCCCAACCATGAACTCCATCAGAAGCTATTTTATCTATATAACCAACAACTTCAGCTTCATTAGTTATTTTTTTGAAAAAACTACGCATATTTGGCAAAATTTTGGTTTTTTTCATGGGGACGTGTTTAAAAGTGATTGACAATGTTTTAAATAATTCACAAAGTGGTCATTAATTATATGAGGTGTATGTGACATTTGCAAAGGCATTAAATGTTCTTTAGCATTAATTGCATGTAATCTGCGCGCAATCGCACCTAAATCAAATGCAGCTACTTGATAGCCACCAGCTAAAGCTAAGGATAAAGTATAACTATAAGTTTCTGGCCACAAAGAAGGCAACCATACAATATGTGGTTTTAAACGAGTTAAATATGCTTGGGCTTCAGAATCTAAATAACGCCCAGTAATTTTTACATCAAATTTTTGTAAAACTTTATCGTTTAAACTATAGCCCATTAACAAAAATTCTAGGGGTAATTTACGTTTTTTAGCATCTTGCGCACAGGCTAATAAAACTTCATAACCTTTAATTTTACCCACACCACCAATAACCACAATTTTAAGTTTTTCATTAGATTTTATTACAGGCGGTTGTAATTGAATTTGTTGTGAATTAATTTCTTCATGCGGAGCTACAGTAAATTCAATCGTCGGAAAATAATTCTCTAGTCTAGTTTTAACATCTTCATCCGGTACAATTACCTTATTTGCTTGGGTAAATAAAGCTCCACGCATCGCACGCCAAACGTTTATATCTAATACATCAAAACTAGATCCTCTAGTTTTAAGACAATTATTGCATACATCTATTTCAGGTTCACCGCAATATACCCCATTTTGATCTACCAAATTAATTCTTGGGCAAATAGCTTTATAATCATGTACATATACATCTACTGGTGCATTAATTTCATGTGCTAAAGCTAAAATTATTTCAGAAGTATGTAGTAAAAAATCCACTAAACTATGTACGTGAATTGCGGTAATATTTAAAGCTTTTAACGCTATCACTAAAGTTTCTGTACTATCTAGATCAATTGCTTGATAGTTACATAAACTTCTAATAAGTGGATGTTTTAAAATTATTTTATGTTTATTACCTTGCATAGGACGCATTAAAAATACCCCATGACCAGCTTTATTTAACCTAAGAATATTTTCTTGCACACTTCTTTCCGAACCACCACCACGATTATGACTCACAATCAAAATGTTAGCAGATTTTACAAACCTTTGCATTCGCGCCCAATCTAAACGCTGTCTATATACTAATAGTGGATCTTGTTGAATAAACTGTTCTACATCAGTTTGATAATTTGGATAGCGTTGATTCACAATTTTTAAAGCTGCTCCAATGCGCTGAGATTTTTCACCTTGAAAAGAAGTTTCACCCCAATGACGTACAAATACATTGGCAGCAATTATATTATTCCAACCTTGTTGAATTGCTCGCTGACAAAAATCATTTTCTTCTCCATAACCTTTGCCAAAAGCAGCAACATCAAATTCTCCCACTGCAGTTAAACAATCGCGCTTAATGTACATGCAAAATCCTACCGCAGTAGGGGTAATTACAGTGGCATTAACATTTATTTCACTGGCAATTTTATCTAAAAATTTATAGTCCAGTTCCAATGGGTATGGATTGTCATGTAAAAAGCGTGGATAACTACAAATAGTAGCGTTATTAGATAATGGCGTTACAGTACCAGTATTACCGTGGATAAATGCGGCTGCATGTAAACGATCTAGCCAACCAGAGTAAACTTCGGTGTCAGAATTAAGTAAAACTACATTACGTTTTGAATTGCATGCCATGCCACGATTGACAGTGCCGACAAAACCCACATTAGTTTCATTAACCAATAAGGTGAATAATTTTAACTCAGCTAATTGGCTTAATTTAGCAACTAATTCTGCATCAGGACTAGCATCATCAATAATAATTAATTCGAATAATAAATTATTGGCTGCGGTTAATGCACTGTAAATACAGCGTAAAGTTTCTAAATAACCTTTATAAACTGGAATAATAACATCAACAGTTGCCTGCGTAGTATCAACAGGGACTAATTTTTGCCACACGGCTAAATCCAATACGTTAACTCTAACTATAATATCTGAGCTTTCAGAATCAAATAATATTTTGGAAGTTTTTGGAACTACGCAGCGTTCTTCTACACGACCACTTCTAAGATAGTGTAATAATGGATTAACTTTAGCCTCTGCAACTTCAGGATTTGAAGCTAAATAATATAGTCCATTAAACTGTGGACACGGCGAACGTCCTTCTGTTCCACCCCAAGTTAAATAATGTTTTAATGGTTCAATTCCAGAACGAGCAACATCTTTATTTTCTTGCAAATAATAATTAATATCAAACCATGGACTAGGGGATAAACCTAAATAACGCCCAACATATGCGTAGTGTAATAATGCATTTACAGTTTTTAACTTACTTTGGCATTGAGTGCGATAATATTTAGGATCAAATAGCGGCATTGGATTGCGCCCTTCTTTATCACCCCAAACTGCATAATGATGTAGCGGCGAAAACCCTTGCTGATTCACATCAGTATTCATTTCTAAATAATATTCTGCATCAAATAAAACTGTTCTTTTGATAAGATAACGTAAATGTCGCCGATGAAAAACTTGTACCTTAACTAACGCAGCAATTTTTTTTTCAAAAAATAAACCACCTAAAAGAATTCTACCCTTCCATATCAAAAGTTTGGTTTTAAGTGGCAATCCTGAATAATTTTTAAACCATGCCATATTTAATAGTCCTCAAAAAAGACTGCCTTGTAAAACCCTTAATAAATATTGTCCATATTCATTCTTTATTAATGGTTGCGCCAAATTTTCTAAAGTATTTGCACTAATCCATTGTTGCCGATAAGCAATTTCTTCAGGACAAGCAATTTTTAAATTTTGGCGGCGTTCTAAGGTGGCAATAAATTGTCCAGCCTCAAGTAAAGATTCATGCGTGCCTGTATCTAACCACGCATATCCACGCCCCATAACTTCAACATTTAAAGCTTGATTGGTTAAATAAACTCGGTTTAAATCAGTAATTTCATATTCACCTCGAGCTGAGGGCTTTAACTCACTAGCAATATCTACTACTTGATTATCATAAAAATATAAACCTGTAACTGCATAATTAGACTGCGGTTTTTCAGGTTTTTCTTCTAATGAAATTGCCGTACCTGCATTATCAAATGCAACGACACCATAGCGTTCTGGATCAGTAACATGATATGCAAATACGGTTGCGCCGGTAGTAGTTGCAGTAGCACGTTCTAACTGCGCTTGCAGGCTATGACCATAAAATATATTGTCGCCTAAAACTAAAGTAACCGCATCTTGGGCAATAAAATCTTTGCCAATTACAAATGCTTGCGCTAAACCATCGGGTTTTTCTTGCACTGCATATTGAATATCCAAACCCCATTGATGCCCATTACCTAATAATTGTTCAAATCTAGGCGTGTCTTGTGGAGTTGAAATTATTAAAATTTCCCTAATTCCAGCCAACATCAAAGTGGATAAGGGATAATAAATCATCGGCTTATCATAAATAGGCAACAGTTGTTTAGAAATAACCTGAGTTACAGGATATAAACGAGTTCCTGAACCACCAGCAAGAATAATCCCTTTCCTATTAGTAGTTGTAGTGTGAGTATTTATACTGGCAGTCATAATAATTTTGTGAGTTAATTCGTCAATATTGGGCTATAAGTATGACTTTAAGGGGTTATTTCTGCAAGCATTCTAATTACCCCAACTTCCCAAGCTGGCAAAGTTAGCTTAAAAGCAGTAACAAGCTTGGCAGTATTTAAACATGAATTCTGCGGTCTAGTTGCAGGAGTAGGAAAAGCACTAGTTGGAATTGCTTGTACAGAATTTGGCTTAACTTTTAACTCTATTCCTGACTTTTGCGCAGTGCTTAAAACTAATTTAGCATATTCAAACCAACTAGTTTTACCAGTAGCAACTAAATGATATAGTCCTGATAACTGCGGTTGCAAGTGGCATTTACTCAGTGCTTGAGCAGTTACATCTGCAATTAAATCTGCTCCTGTAGGTGCGCCAATTTGATCGTTAATTACACTTAAACTTTCACGGCTAGTAGCCAAACGCAACATAGTTTTTGCAAAATTATTCCCACGCGAGCTATAAACCCAACTGGTACGAAAAATTAAATGTTTGCACCCAGAAGCTTGAATTTTTTGTTCTCCAGCTAATTTACTAGCCCCATAAATATTCAATGGTTGCACTACATCAGTTTCAATCCAAGCTTTATTACCAGCGCCATTAAACACATAATCAGTGGAATAATGAATTAACCAAGCATTACATTTTAAAGCTTCAGCTGCTAAAGATTCTACCGCTAAATTATTAATTTGATTTGCTAATTCAATTTCAGTTTCAGCTTTATCTACTGCAGTATAAGCCGCAGCATTTACGATTACATCAGGTTTAATACTGCGAATAGTATCTATTAATAACTGTAAATTTTCTAAATCACCGCAATATCCCTGAGCATTAACTTGTCTATCTAAAGCAATTAATTCGCCTAAAGGAGCTAAAGCACGTTGCAATTCCCAACCAACTTGACCATTTTTACCTAATAATAAAATTTTCATATTAATTAAGTCCGCGCAGAATAATTTTTATCTAACCATTCCCGATACGCACCAGATTGTACATTTGCCACCCATGCTGAATTATCTAAATACCACTGTACAGTTTTTTGAATTCCAGTATTGAAAGTTTCCGCAGGTTTCCAACCTAATTCACGTTCAATTTTGCTGGCATCAATAGCATAGCGTCTATCATGCCCTAATCTATCAGTAACATAAGTAATTTGCTCTCGGTAAGATTTACCATCTGTACGTGGGCGTTTGGTATCTAATAAATCACAAATAGTATGCACAATATCAATATTTGCCATTTCATTCCAACCACCAATATTATAGGTTGCACCTACTGTTCCAGCGGCTAACACCTGATTAATAGCAGTGCAATGATCGACTACATATAACCAATCTCTAATTTGTTGACCATCACCATAAATAGGTAAATCCTTATCAGCTAAAGCATTTGCAATTACTAATGGGATTAATTTTTCTGGAAATTGATACGCACCATAATTATTCGAACAATTAGTAGTTAATACTGGAATTCCATAGGTGTGATGATATGCACGCACTAAATGATCGCTAGAAGCTTTGCTAGCTGAATAAGGGCTATTAGGTTCATAAGTGTGAGTCTCTGTAAATGCAGGTTCTTCAACTGCTAAAGACCCATATACTTCATCAGTAGAGACGTGTAAAAACCTAAATTGTTGTTGTGCAATTTCAGTTAACAAATTCCAATATGAACGCACTGATTCTAATAAATGAAATGTACCAACTATATTGGTTTCAATAAAATCTTCAGGTCCATGAATAGAACGATCAACATGTGATTCAGCTGCAAAATTAATAATGGCTGTAGGTTGATATTTAGTTAATAATTCAGTAACTAAATTCTTATCGCCAATATCTCCTTGCACAAATACATGTCTAGCGTCATCCTTTAAAGCAACCAAATTTTCCATATTGCCCGCATAAGTTAGTTTATCCAAATTAATAATTTTTGCATCAACATCTGCTTGTTGCAACCATGTCAAAACAAAATTTGCGCCTATAAATCCAGCACCGCCAGTAACAAGAATAGTTTGAGTCATATTGAATTTTTATGCTGTGTAATGAGGTAAATTTGCTGCTTCAAAATCTGCTAACTTAATTCCTTGTTGATCCTTAACAGATAATTCTGGATTATTAACAGGCCATGGAATATTTAAAGCTGCATCATCCCATAATACACAGCCTTCAGCAGTTGGATTATAAATATCGGTACATTTATATGCGAATAATGCCGTGGCAGAAGTTACACAAAAACCATGTGCAAACCCTGATGGTACATAAAACTGTTTTTTATTTTCCGCAGATAATAATACACTCACCCATTGTCCAAAAGTTGGAGATCCAAGCCGAATATCTACCGCAACATCAAACACTTCGCCTTGCAATACATGTACTAATTTACCTTGAGGGTTTACAGTTTGGAAATGTAATCCACGTAATACACCTTGTTTAGAAAAAGATAGATTATCTTGGACAAAATTTTCCGTGGTTACTTGCTCTGCATAACGTTGTTGATTCCAAGTTTCTGTAAAAAAACCGCGTTCATCGCCAAAAACTTTGGGTTCAATAATTACCACCCCAGCTAATTTTGTTGTATGTACTTGCATTGTGTTATTCCTTAAATTACTTTAGAAAGCTAAAATTGTGCGCGCACCCAAGGCTAATTGATAAATCATGGTCATAATTTCTTTAGCAAATTGGCGAGATTTTAAATCAACTTTAGGCAAAACTAAAATTTCATCCCCTGGACGAATAATAATTTCTTCAGAAAACATACTGTTTTTCTCGGCTATGTCTTCAAAACTACCATCTACATGCGCAATAATAACCCGATTACTATCTGCATTTTGTGAATAACCACCTGCATTTTCAATATAGTATTCAAAAGTTTTATTGGGTTCAATTGCAATCGTATTTGGAAACATTACTTCTCCACTTACTAACACTAAATTATTCAATGCAGGAATTTTTATTATATCGCCATTTTCTAATAATAACTCATTTAATGCGGTAGCCTGTGAAATCACTACTTGCCCAGATGGTTCTATATCCTTTGCCCGCGTCACCCATTGCATAATTAATTCAGCTTCGCTAGCACGTAATTGAGCTTCATCAGTAGTTCCAGAACGTGCAGTTAACACACTAGCTTCCAATCTTTCCAATGAAGTTAGGAGTAATTCTTTTTGCCGTTCACGCACACTATGACGAAACAATTGTAAATTTTTAAAATCTGAATTTACTGAATATTCTATTTGGGTTATTAAATCGCCTAATAATGCTCCATGTGGTAATACATATTCTTGCGCGCTTTTATGTTCACCTTCAACTCGTACAGTGATAGTTCCAGGTTTTTTATCCGCAGTAAATTCTAATTCATCGCCACTTTCTAAGATAATATTCGCGGCCTCATATAGAGGAAAATATTCAATGTTTTTAATCACACCGGTATTGCGCACAATTCTTACATGCGTAGTTTTGGAACTTGGTTTAGAGACTTCTATTAAATCAGCGACAGTATTACGATTATGATTAAATTCAAATACTTTGGCATTCGCAACTAAGCCAGATACAATCACACTTTTTTGTTTTGGAGATACAAAAATCACATCACCATTTCCAAGTTGAATCAGTGGAATTTGTCCATTTAATAAAAAATCATATAAATTTACAGTCGCACGAACATAAGAACCGCGTTTTACTTGCACGTTTAAAAAAGACCCTCTCTCCGCATCAATACCTCCAGACTGGTCTAAATAATGTAATAAACTATCCATGCTAGTACCACTATATAAACCTGGACGATTCACAAAACCACTGACAAATACACGTACTGGTTGGGCAGCGGCTAAACTAGCGTAACTAGATACATTAGCTAAAAATACTTTTCTAACCGCAACCGAAAATAAACTTTGTAATTCTTTATTCCGAATCCCTAAAATTTTTATAGGCCCTATATGTGGTACAAATACATTGCCTTGAGGATCAACAGTTAAAAGTGCATCATATTCAAAAGCCCCCCAAAAACGTACTTGAATTTGGTCACCTGTAGCAATCACATAATCTGGATTAAATTGCGTAGCTCCTTCACGCGCGAAAGCTCCGGTAAATAAATTTGCTCCAAAAACATTACTCTTTATATTAACCGAATAGTCAAATAATTGTGGATTAGAAATTATTGTGGTTGGTGCAATTGCAGCTGGCGGAGTAGCCACTGGAATTTGATTTACAGGTGGAGTAGGTGGAGATAAAGTTAAAGCTTGTTGCAAATCAATTGCAAATACATTTGAAGCTATTATGAGTAATAACAGACTACATAAATTTAATCTTAGTTTGTTAAAGAATTTCATCAAATTGTGTGTGATACCCAATCTTTTTAGATTTGAGAGGTAAGCGCGTCAGGATTAAATCCGACCTCCATCACACATTTCCTATTATTTAAGGCTTACTTTAATTACTAAGAAAAACTGTTAAAAATATTCTGCAACTTTATTCTTTATGATCCAAAATAACCACAGTGAGTAAATTCATGATTCCAAAAATTACTAAAATTAATAATATTGACACCACTGAGTTATAGATTCTGTTTGGCTTTAATGGATATTCTGGCATTGTTGGAGCCTGCAAAATTGACATTTTTTTAAGAGTTCTGGATGCTTCTATACGACCTTTTTCCATAGCTACTAAAGTAGTTTGATAAACCTCTTGCGCAAATTGAGATTTTAATTGTAATTGTTGATACTCTTCAACAGTTTTGTTGAGGGATTTACTATTTTTGGAATTAGAAGTTAAATGCGATTTTTCTTTTTTAATTTGCTTTTTAATCGCCTGAATTTGTAATTCCAATTCAACTATATTGGCACTAGTTGGAACTAAATAACCTAACAAAGCAATTTTTTGCGCTTGTAATTCAGCTAATTTTGCTTCCATACTATTCACTATTACCGCATAATTTTCAGCAGTATTTTGCGGTGAAATTAAATCGTGTTTATTTTGATAACTTAATAATTCATGGCGAGTATTTAATACTCTTGCTTCCATGGTTTTAACTTCAGTGCTTAGAAATTTTACTTGTTCATAAGCAAGTTGTTTGGCGATTTCATTCATAAAAACTTCACCTTCTACAATCATTAAAGAAGAAATTTCATGCGCTATTTCTGGAGTAAAAGCCTGTGACTGAATAATTAACAATCCCGCATAATCATCAAACTCAACTACTATTCTGGATAAATAATATTCAAAAAATTCTTCAATAAAATTATCTTTTTTCCACATTCTAGATAACAAATCTAACTCTAAATTACTATAATGCGTGCGTAAATCTAATGCGTCATCTAATTTTTTAAGCATATCAATAGATAGCAAATGGTCGCGCAATAATAACTGGTCTGTTTGATTACCAGAACCACTATTACCTAAAATTAAACCACCAAAATCTACACTTTGACTGGCAGCCAAATCAGCTTGTTGAATAATAATATGTGCTTCAGATACATATCTATCTGAGGCAACAAAATTCCAATAATAAATAGACGCCGTAGAGCATAAAATAATCATCCATAAAAATGGGTGTTTAAATATTGAAAAAATACTCAGGATTTTTTTTAATAATTTCATTTAGGTAGACTATCCTTAAAAGCCCTCAAAGCCTCATCAATATCATCAAACCAATAAACCTTGCCTTGATTTAAAAATATTCCAGATTTACAAAAATTTTTTAAAGTTCCTTCTGCATGTGAAACCATAATTAAACTAGCTCTACCTGCTAATTTTTTAAATGCTTGTTTGGCTTTCTTTTTAAAAGTAATATCTCCAGCTCCAGTCACCTCATCGGAAATATACACATCAAAATCAATTGCTAAAGATAAAGCAAATTGCAATTTTGAACGCATTCCAGAGGAATAAGATTTTACAGGTTCATCAAAATATTCTTTAAGCTCTGCAAATTCCTGAATATATTGCATACGTTCTGGAATATCTGCTGCATGTCCGTGAATTCTACAAACAAATTTAGCATTTTGTCTGCCAGTTAACGAACCTTGCAAACCACCGCCATAACCCATTTGCCAAGAAACACTGCATCTACGTTCAATTTTACCTTTAGTAGGCGTGTCTGCTCCGCCTATTAAACGTAATAAAGTAGATTTTCCTGCACCATTCAAGCCGATCAAACCTACACTGGTACGCGGTGGAATAACTAAATTCACCCCTTGTAACACCCATTTACTGTAACCATGACTTGTACGGTAACGTTTATGAACATCATCAACAATAATCATGCTTGAATCATGCGGCTTGAATAACGACGATATAATACTAGACCAAAAAATATCATGCTAAAAGCAAAACTATATAAATATCCTAAACTCAATTCTGGAATTGTATGATAATAAGGCGCAAACCCTAAACGAATTGCATCTACACCATGTAATAATGGATTATATGCTAACCATTGGCGATATTCTGCGGGAATAATAGTTATGGGTAAAATTACCCCAGAACAAAAATATAATGGCATCATTAAAATTGCGATAAATTTACCTGCAACTGGAATTAAGGTAGATACTACTGAAGTAATTAAGCCAAAACCCACTCCCATCAACCACATTCCAAAAAATACTATTAAGACCATAAGTGGATCATCTGGAAACATACCAAAATCAAATAAAAAACTACCACAAAATAAAATTATCGCTACCATAATTCCAATCACACCTTCTAAAAACGCGCGACTAATTACTGTGTCTATAGGTTTTACTTGTCGATAAGTAAATAATGCTTTATTGGAATTTACCGAATTTTGGAGTTGTTTACCAGTAGATCTAAACATATTAAAGGCTATTAAACCTGTCATCAACCAAATTGGAGTATTAATACCACCAACAATTCGCATTCTAATAGTAGTAAAAATAAATACCATCATAGCTATTTGAATCATTGGATCCAAAAATATCCATAACCATGCAGTACGATTAGCAGATAACCTACTGATAACTTCACGTAAAAATAGGGCTTTCCAAACTGAAATGGCAACATTCAATGGCGATCTGGCTATATATTCTTTAACCTTTGGCTCGATCATTATATTTAACAGCCCAAATTTTTTGATGATAGCATAATAGTCAAGAAACAGTCCAAAAAAAAGAGGTACTATAATATTTATGCTTTTCTACTACTAAATCTAAGTAATTTTCATGCCAAATTTCTTCTTTAGCGTTATTAGATTTGTCTTTGCTTTTAGTATATTTCAAATTATCTTTTAAATTAAAGTGTACTAATGCCGAAATACCAACATGACGTGGAACTTGAAGTTGTTGCGCTATAGTCATAGATGTATTTAAAGGCGTACCACTCCAAACCAATTCTTTTTGTCGTGTATGTTTACTATTAATACCCACACATAAAACTTCACCATCATCAATTCCTATAGCAAAATTCAATACTTCATACACTTCCAATAATTTTCTAACTTTAGAATACTCATTAGTTAACATATATTTAATTTTTAAGGCAGATTTAACAGCATTATTCAAAGAATATTGTGTCGTTCCTTGAAAAAATATATAAAATCCATTTTCAGTTATTTTTCTAACACTACCACCCAGATTATGTACTATTTCAACTACCAAATAAAAATATATACTTCTAAATTTTGCCACCATAGCAGGATTATTTTTAGATAAAATCTCGTCCAAATTTTTTATTAATATGCACAACACAGTAGCTTCAAATTTTAGTCCTTTATTACCACTATTTAAACGTTTATCGCCTATTTTAGGAACATTATCACATTCTTCAGTTTCAAAAGGACTGTTAAGTATTTGCTGTACTGCATTTTCTATTTCTATTTTCATAATCACATGCTTACATAGAAAATATATCTAACACTATGGCTTTTCAAGCACACCTAATTCAACAATTCTATTCAAAACAATTTCAACTGCATCTTCCATAGAATATTTAGAAGTATCTATACTTAATTCAGGATTTTCAGGCACATCATATGGATCATCTATACCAGTAAAACCTTTAATTTTACCAGCTCTAGCCAAAGCATATAAACCTTTACGATCACGTTGTTCACATACTTCAATAGGTGTAGAAACATGAATTTCAATAAAAGTTCCATGTTCTTCTATAGCCTGTCTAACTTTGTTCCTTGTTCGTACATAAGGTGCAATTGGAGCGCAAACTGCAATCCCGCCATGTTTAGTAATTTCACTAGCGACATAGCCAATCCGTAAAATATTTAAATCTCGGTGTTCTTGTGAAAAAGTTAGTTCACTAGATAACATTTTTCTTACTACATCACCATCTAATAAGGTAACTTTACGCCCACCATATTCTAGTAATTTTATTAAAACTCCATTAGCTAAAGTAGATTTTCCAGAGCCAGAAAAGCCAGTAAAAAATAAAGTTACACCTTGTTTAGAGCGTGGAGGTAAAGTGGTATGTAATTCTTTAATTACCTCAGGATAAGCAAACCATTTTGGAATTGGTTGCCCTAATTTTAATAATTCTCTAAGTTCTGTACCAGAAACATATAAGCCAGTTTCATTGGGTAATAATTGCTGTTCTTCACAAAATTCTTCGCGTTCAGGAGCATACAATAAAAATGGTGCCGATAAAATTTTAATTGCTAATTGATCTTGATATGACAACACCAATTCTTGCGCAGCTTGAACATCATAAAAATTTCCACCTCGATTATTACGTCCAGGTCCTGCATGATCGCGTCCAACAATAAAATGACTAAAGCCATAATTTTGGCGAATAATTGCTTGCCACAATGCTTCTCTAGGCCCGGCCATCGACATTGCTAATGGAAACAAACTTAACATTGCAGAGTTTTCTGGATAATGCTGGAGAATTTTTTCATAACAACGTACACGACTATAATGATCTATATCGCCTGGCTTTGTTACTCCGACAGCAGAATGAATTACCAAATTAGCTTGATGTTCAGCCATTAGACGTTTAGTCATAATCACATGCGCTCTATGCACAGGATTTCGAGTTTGAAACGCAATAACTCGTGACCAGTTTTGAGTTTTAAAATAATTTCTTAATTGTAGTGGCGTATGTCTTAGAGATTTAAAATCATAATGATATGGTGGCGTAATACCAACCAAGCTCCCACCTAAATAATAAGCTCCCGCTTCATTTAATAAATGTCTTACCCCAGGATGACTAGCATCATTCATCCCAAATACTGCTTGCGCTTCTGCCACATGATCTGCTTGCCAACAAGAATCAATAGTCATATTGGCAATTAATACTCCTTCTGGATCACGTAACGCAATGATTTCACCAATTTCTATAGATTTAGCAAAAGCTTCAGAAACATCTAAATTAATTGGCATTGACCATAAAGTGCCGTTTGCCAAGGTCATAGACTTTAAAACCGCAGTATAATCTGCTTGATTTAAAAATCCTGTTAGCGGTGAAAAAGCTCCATTTAATAAAAGTTCCACGTTACAAAGTTGGCGTTTAGATAAATCCCATGATTTACTATGCTGGGATTTTTGTTTTTCTAAGGCTATTTGTTGGGAATCTACATATAGATTTAATAATTCCCCGCCATGTGCATGAATAATTTCAGTCATAATTTTATTGTGAAGTTAAAAAACCCAAACTTGTGGAATAATCCAAATAGATATTATTGCCACTAAAATGCTTAATGGTGTTCCCAGTTTAACATAATCGCTAAAACGGTAACCTCCAGGTCCATACACCATTAAATTGGTTTGATAGCCAATTGGAGTTATAAAACTGGCGGAAGCAGCAATCATCACTGCAACTGCAAATGGTGTAGGATTAACACCTAATACTTCAGCTCCTTGAACTGCAATTGGAAACATAATAATTGCGGCTGCATTATTGGTAATAATTTCCGTTAATAAGCCAGTTACCAAATATATTAGCACTAATAATATCCAAGGATTATTGTCTGCTAAATTTAATGCTTGAGTCGCTAACAAAGTTGCTAAACCTACTTTTTGTACTGCTGCACCTAAACCAAATGCACAGGCAACTACTAATAATACTTGGTAATCAATATTTTTTTGTGCAGTTTCAAAACTTAAACAACCGGTAATTAACATAGCTCCAGCAGCTAATAATGCAGCTTGTAAAATTGACACCAAACCGCTAATAACTAATATTAACATTAAAATAATAATGCTAATCGCCCATGGTGCGCGTTCATGACGAACTGGTCCTGAATCTTCCAGTTTACTGATTAGAAGAAAATCTCTACTATCACGGTATTTAAATAAAAAGCCTTTTTCCGCTTCAATTAATAAAGTGTCTCCAGGTTCAACACAAATATTGCCAACTTTACCTGTTAAGCGTTGCCCATTTCTAGATACTGATAATACTACTGCATTATAACGATGTCTAAAGCGTGATTTACGAATATTTACCCCAACAATAGGATTTTCAGTACCTACCACTGCTTCAAACAAACGACGTTCATTTTGAATTCCATCGAGTTTAAATAATTGTTTGGTAGCAACCACTAAACCACGAATTTTACGTAACTCAACTACTGAATCTACTGCTCCAGCAAAAACTAAATGATCTCCAACTTGAATCATAGTTTGCGGTGAAACTACTGAAAACACATGCTTGTCACGCATAATTTCAATTAAAAATAAGCCTGGCAAATGCCGCAAACCTGCATCTGCAACTGTTTGCCCAGCTAATTCACAATCATTTTCTACCATCATTTCTAGTAAATATTCCCGCACATCATGAAATTGTTCGGTAGCACCAGCTTTGTCAGGTAATATTTTTTGTCCAATAGTAAGTAAATATAGACATCCAACTAAAGTAATCGGGATGCCAACATAAGATAATTCAAATAAACTAAACCCTGGCAAGCCTGCTTGACGCATCAAACCATCTACAACTAAGTTAGTGCTAGTACCAATTAAAGTACAAGTGCCACCTAAAATGGAAGCATAGCTTAGTGGAAGTAAAAAATGTGAAGCTTTAAAACTTGTGCGCTTACACCAATCTTGCACAGAAGTAGTAAACATTGCTACTACAGGGCTATTATTAATAAATGCACTCATCATGGCAGCGGGCAGAATTAATCTAAGCAAAGCAATGGTTTTATGTTTGGGTTTGCCTAAAACTAAGCGACTAATCCATGCTACTGTACCAGTTTCTCGCAAGGCCGCAACCACTATATATAGGACTGCAATAGTCATCATGCCTTGATTAGAAAAACCGATTAATGCCTCTATAGGCGTTAAAATTCCTGAAGCTATTAAAATTCCTAATGCTGAAACTAAAATTCTGTCAGCAGAGTATTTATTACTTGCCAAGAGAATTAATGTACAACCCAATAATAAAGTAACTAACCAAAAATCAATAGACATTTAAATTATGCAACTGCTTAAACTTTTGCATCTTAACTATTTTTTAATGGTCTATGCCAATTTTTAATAGAAATTTGCTTGGCACGAGTCAAAGTTAATTGCGCATCAGGAGTATTTTTAGTAATTGTAGATCCAGCTCCAATAGTAGCGTTTTTACCTATGTTTACTGGTGCGACTAATTGACTGTTAGAACCAATAAACGCACCATCTTGAATAATAGTTTGAAATTTATTTACGCCATCATAATTACAGGTAATAGTACCTGCACCAATATTCACCCCACTACCAATAATACTATCACCAATATAACTTAAATGATTGATTTTACTACCAGTAGCAATACTAGATTTTTTAATTTCTACAAAATTGCCTACATGTACTTTAGCAGCTAATTTTGTTTGCGGTCTTAATCTTGCAAATGGGCCTATGCGGCTATCTGCACCGACAACAGCATCTTCAATAATACAATTTGGCAAAATAACCACTCCAGATTCGATAGTTGAATTTTTAATTATTACATTAGCTCCAATAGTGACATTATCTGCAATACTATTTGTACCGATAAAAATCACGTTTATATCTATAGTTATATCTTGTCCAAGTTTGGAAAATGATCCACGTACATCAATTCTATTGGGATCACACAAACTTACACCAGCAAGCATTAATGCTTCTGCTTGCTCCAATTGATACACACGTTCTAAATGTGCCAATTGAATCCGATTGTTTACCCCTAAAACTTCATCAACATTTGGAGCCTGTTGAGTCTTAACTTCAATCCCATCCGCAACTGCCATTGCGATCACATCGGTTAAATAATATTCTTGTTGCGAATTATCATTTTGCAACTGCAATAACCAATGTTTTAATTTTTTACCTTGAACCGCCAGAATTCCAGTATTAACTTCTTGAACTTGTTGCTCTAATGCATCCGCATCTTTTTGTTCCACAATCTTAATGACTTGCTGATTATTATCCCGAATAATACGACCATAGCCTGTAGGGTTATTCAAAGTTACCGTTAATAAAGCCAGTGAATTTGAACTAACTTTGGATAATAAATTATTTAACGTCTGCTGCTTTAATAATGGTACATCGCCATACAAAATTAATACTGTATCAGAATCTTCAATTTCTGCAGCTGCTTGTTGTACAGCATGTCCAGTACCTAATTGTTGTGTTTGTTCTATCCAAGTAAGATTTAGCGATGCTAATTCATGTTTAACTTGCACGCCACCATGACCGTAAACTACTATTAAATGGTTATTTTTTAATTTAAAACTGGTATCACACACATGTTGCAATAAAGTTTTATTAGCTAATTTATGTAACACTTTAGGCAGCTTAGAACACATCCTTGTGCCTTGCCCTGCAGCTAAAATAATAGTTTTAAGTGCCATATGAAGTTTATCCAAATTAAGTTTATAAACAAAAAACCCGATAACGAGGTGTCATTATCGGGTTTTAAAAACATGCAAAGCTTAAAACTTATCCGCCAAGTTTTCTAAGCCTATCTAATGATCTTAATTGTTCCATGGCTTCAGCTAATTGAGCATGGGCAGTAGAATAATCAATGCTACCAGTTTTATCTGCTAAAGCTTCTTCAGCCTTTTTTTTAGCTTCTAATGCCGCCGCTTCATCAATATCTTTAGCTCTAATTGCAGTATCTGCTAAAATTGTTACCACATGTGGTTGCACTTCAATCATACCGCCAGAAACATAAAAAGGTTGCGTTTCTTTAGGAGAAATTTTAACTCTTACTTCTCCTGGCTTAAGTTTAGTAATAAATGGTGCATGCCGTGGAGCAATCCCTATTTCTCCCATTTCAGCAGGTGCAAACACCATTTCAGCTAAACCAGAAAAAATAGCTTGTTCTGCACTCACAATATCTACATGTATTGTCATAGTCATAACATTACCTATTATTTATCGCATGTTTTTGGCTTTTTCAAGCACTTCATCAATTGTACCGGCCATATAAAAAGCTTGCTCTGGAATATTATCATATTCACCAGCAATTATGCCTTTAAAACCTGCAATGGTATCTTTTAAAGATACATATTTACCTGGAGAGCCTGTGAATACTTCAGCTACAAAGAATGGTTGGGATAAGAAACGCTGCATTTTACGCGCTCTAGTAACAGTTAATTTATCTTCTTCAGATAATTCATCCATCCCTAAAATAGCAATAATATCTCTTAGTTCTTTATAACGTTGCAAAGTACCCTGTACTTCACGTGCTACATCATAATGCTCTTGTCCAATAACCAATGGATCTAATTGACGACTAGTTGAATCTAATGGATCAATCGCAGGATAAATACCTAATTCAGCAATTTGTCTGGACAATACCACGGTAGCATCTAAATGCGCGAAAGTAGTTGCTGGAGACGGATCAGTTAAATCATCCGCTGGTACATAAACCGCTTGAATAGAAGTAATCGAACCAGTTTTAGTTGAAGTAATACGTTCTTGTAATACTCCCATTTCTTCCGCTAAATTAGGTTGATAACCTACCGCAGATGGCATTCTACCTAAAAGCGCAGATACTTCTGTTCCCGCAAGTGTGTAACGATAAATATTATCCACGAAAAATAATACATCTCTACCTTCTTCACGAAAATATTCCGCCATCGTTAAACCAGTCAAGGCAACACGCAAGCGGTTTCCAGGTGGCTCATTCATCTGACCATATACCATGGCTACTTTAGAATCATTTAAGCTATCGGCATTAATAACTCCAGCTTCTTGCATTTCGTGGTAAAAATCGTTACCTTCACGAGTTCGTTCACCAACGCCTGCAAATACTGATAATCCAGAATGTTCTCTAGCAATGTTGTTGATTAATTCCATCATATTGACGGTTTTACCAACTCCAGCACCACCAAACAAACCAACTTTACCACCTTTGGCGAATGGACAAATTAAATCAATAACTTTAATGCCAGTTTCTAATAGTTCATTAGAAGCTGCTTGGTCTTCATAACTAGGAGCTTCGCGATGAATACCCCATTTCTCTTTCTCACCAATATCACCTTGTTCATCAATAGGTTCACCTAGGACATTCATAATCCGTCCTAAAGTTTCTTTACCTACAGGTACAGAAATAGGTGCGCCAGTATTGATTACTTCCAAACCACGGCTTAAACCATCTGAAGATCCCATAGCAATTGAACGAACTACACCGTCACCTAATTGCTGTTGAACTTCTAAGATAATTCCTTTTTTAGTTACTTTTAATGCGTCATAAATTTTTGGCAAGTCTTCACGTGGAAATTCCACATCCACGACCGCACCAATAACCTGAACGATTTTACCCGAACTCATTGTGTCGTCCTCTTTAAATTCTTTATAGTGATTCGCGTTTAAACGGCTGCGGCCCCAGCAACAATTTCTGAAATTTCCTGCGTAATTGCAGCTTGACGAGCTTTGTTATATACCAATTGTAATTCATCAATTAGGGTGCCAGCATTATCAGAAGCACTTTTCATGGCTACCATTCGTGCTGCTTGCTCACAAGCATTATTTTCCACCAAGCCTTGATAAATAATAGACTCAATATAACGGGTCAATAAATTATCTAGCACTTCCTTAGCATCAGGTTCATATATATAATCCCAATGTCCTTTCAGTTCTTCATCAATTGTTTCAGGTACGATAGGCAAAACTTTTTCAATTACTGGTTTTTGAATCATAGTGTTGACAAATTCATTGCTAACCACATATAACTCATCTATTTTATGAGCTTCATATGCATCTAGCATAACCTTAATCACCCCTACAATTGATGCTAGATGAGGGGTATCGCCTAACTTAAAAGCTTGCCCAACTAAATTGCATTCCAAACGGCTAAAAAAACTGGATCCTTTAGAACCTATGGTACAAACATCAACTTCAATGTTACTTTCATCCCATTGTTTTAATTGGGCTAATATTTTTCTAAATAAATTAGAATTTAAGCCACCGCATAAACCTCGATCTGAAGTAATTATAATTACTCCAATACGTTTAGTTTCACGTTCAATTAAATAAGGATGTTTGTATTCCGGATTCGCATGCGCCAAATGTTTAATAATTTGACTGATTTTTTTTGCATATGGTCGAGTTGCCTGCATTTTATTTTGCGTTTTCCGCATTTTACTTGCAGCCACCATTTCCATAGCACGGGTAATCTTTTGCGTATTTTTAATACTCCCGATCTTAGTGCGTATCTCTTTACCAACAGCCATTTGAAAACCCTTTACCAGCTATGTGTTTTAGTGAATGTTTCAATCGCAGACGTTAAATTCTGCTTAATGTCATCATTAAAATTACCAGTGGTGTTAATGTTGTTCATTAAATCTGTTTGCTCAGAAGCCATATACAACTGTAACGCATCTTCAAAATCACGCACTTTTTTTACTTCAATATTGTCCAGAAAACCTTCATTAGCTGCAAATAAAGATACTGCCATTTGCGCAACTGACATTGGTGAATATTGATTTTGTTTCATTAATTCAGTTACACGTTGACCACGTTCAATTTGTTTACGTGTATTTTCGTCTAAATCAGAAGCAAATTGTGCAAAAGCTGCAAGTTCACGATATTGCGCTAAATCTAAACGCACACCACCACCAAGCTTTTTGATAATTTTAGTTTGCGCGGCTCCACCTACACGTGACACAGACAAACCAGCATTTACCGCTGGACGAATCCCTGAATTAAACAAATCTGATTCTAAGAAAATTTGTCCATCAGTAATGGAGATAACATTTGTAGGTACAAAGGCCGATACATCACCAGCTTGAGTTTCAATAATTGGCAAAGCAGTTAAAGAACCAGTTTGACCTTTTACTTCACCATTAGTTAATTTTTCAACTTCTTTAGCATTAATTCTAGCTGCTCGTTCTAACAAACGTGAATGCAAATAAAATACATCTCCAGGGTAAGCTTCTCTACCTGGTGGACGACGTAATAATAATGAAACTTGACGATATGCCCATGCTTGTTTGGTTAAATCATCATAAACAATTAGCGCGTCTTCGCCTTTGTCTCTGAAAAACTCTCCCATTGAACAACCAGTATAAGGTGCAACAAATTGTAATGCTGCTGATTCAGAAGCTGAAGCTGCCACTATAATGGTATGTTCCATTGCGCCATGTTCTTCTAACTTACGTACCACATTCGCAATTGAAGAACGTTTTTGCCCAATAGCAACATAGATACATTTAATACCTGTGCCTTTTTGGTTAATAATCGCATCAATCGCAATTGCAGTTTTACCAGTTTGGCGGTCACCAATAATTAATTCACGCTGACCACGTCCAACTGGAATCATGGCATCAATTGATTTTAAACCTATTTGTACAGGTTCATCTACTGATTGACGTGCAATAACTCCTGGGGCAATTTTTTCAATTGGTGAACTTACGGTAGTTTCAATAACACCTTTACCGTCTATAGGTTTACCTAAAGCATCAACAACACGACCTAATAAAGCGTCTCCAACAGGTACTTCTAAAATTTTACCGGTACACTTAACGGTATCGCCTTCAGAGATATGTTCATAAGAACCTAGAATAACAGCACCAACAGAATCACGTTCAAGGTTCAACGCCATTCCATAAGTGTTATTAGGAAACTCTAACATTTCTCCTTGCATAGCTTCAGCAAGACCGTGAATCCTAACAATACCGTCAGTTACACTAACTACAGTACCTTCCGTATGTGCTTCTACATTTAGGTCGAAATTTTCGATCTTTTGTTTAATAAGATCACTGATTTCAGATGGGTTTAATTGCATATTCTTTTTCTCACTCTTATTGTAGAGTCTTTTGCATGATTTGAAGTTGACCTTTAATAGAACCGTCAATTACTTGATCGCCGGCTTTAGCAATAAAACCGCCAATCAATGACTTATCCACACGGATAGAGAGATGTACTATTTTATTAAATATTGTTGCTAAAGTTTCCGCAAACTTTTGTTCATCTTCTTTACTGAAAATATAGGCAGTGCTGACATCTACATTAATATATCCTTCAGCATTAGCTTTTTGTTGTTGGTAAAGTTCTAAAATTTTGTCTGCGAGCTGCAACTTATTGTTTTGAATTAAAAGTTTAAAAAAGTTTTCACTTTCTTTGTCCAAATATTCAGCACATATATCAAATAATAAGTTAGTCAATTTAGTTTTACTAACTTTTGGATTACCTAAAATAGTTACAAATTCTCTATTTTTAACTACTGAACTAACAAAAGTTAAAGATATTAACCATTTTTCAGTAGTATCAGTTTCCACAGCGCGTTTAAAAGCTGCTTCAGCGTAGGGTCTGGCTAGTGTTGCTAACTCAATCATATAGCTTTAACCCGTTAATTGATTAGAAACTTTGGTAATTAATACTTTATGTTCCGCTTTATTAATTTCTTTTTGTAAAATCTGCTCAGCAGCATTAAAAGCTAAATTAGCAACTTCTTGTCGTAAACCTTCTTTTGCTTGCTGTATTTCTTGTTGAATTTGGGCTTTTGCTGCTTCAATCAAACGTTCGCCTTCTTTCTTAGCGTTACCTTTTGATTGTTCCACTAATTCATTAGCTCGTTTTTGCGCAAGACTTACAATTTCAGATGATTGTTCTTTTGCTTCTCTTAGAACGACTAAGGCACGCTTTTCTGCCAATTCAATTTCTTTATGTCCTTTTTCAGCCGCAGCCAAACCGTCAGAAATTTTCTTTTTTCGTTCTTCTAAAGCTTCTATCAATGGGGGCCAGATATACTTCATAGTAAACCATACTAGAAGTGTAAACGTTATCATCTGACCTATCAGAGTAGCATTGATACTCACGATGCGTTCCTCTTGTTGCTGTTAAAAGTCAATTAATTAAACTAGCCTGCCGCAGATTGCACTGCAGATAGGAAAGGGTTTGCAAAAGTGAAAAATAATGCCATACCAACACCAATCATTGTTACCGCATCTAATAATCCAGCAACAATAAACATTTTAACTTGTAACATAGGCACCATTTCAGGTTGACGGGCTGCACCTTCTAGAAATTTTCCACCTAAAAGACCAAATCCAATTGCGGTTCCTAGTGCGCCTAAACCTAAAACCAAACCTACTGCAATAGCAGTCATACCTTGTACATCAGCGATTAAAGCTGCAATTTCCATGATACCTCCAAACGTATACTATATAAATGAATAATAAGAATTTTTAATGATCTTCATGTGCCATACTTAGATAGACAATTGTCAGTACCATAAATATAAAGGCTTGAAGTGTAATAATTAAGATATGAAATACCGCCCATGGAAAACTTAACAAAGGCTGAATATACCAAGGCATTAAGGCAATTAAAATGAAAATTAACTCACCTGCATATAAATTACCAAATAACCTTAATGCTAATGAAATTGGTTTAGCTACTTCTTCCACAATTTTTAATAACAAATTAAATGGCATCATCATAGGGCCAAAAGGTTGACAGGTCAGTTCTTTAGCAAAACCTAGTACGCCCTTAATTTTAATGCTGTAGAAAATAATCAGTATAAATACACTTAATGATAAGGCTATAGGTGCATTTAAGTCTGTACTTGGAACTACGCGCATGTATTCAATGCCCATCATTGATGCGACACCAGGAATTAAATCTACTGGAAATAAATCCATGAAATTCCATAAAAATACCCAACAAAAAATCGTTAATGCTAGCGGAGCAATTAATGTACTTCTTCCATGAAAACTATCTTTTACTTGTTGGTCGACAAATTCAATTAACATTTCAGCAAAGTTTTGTGCTAACCCAGGCACACCAGTAGTAACTTTTTCAGCTACAGATTTAAATAGCAAAATAAATATGCCACCTAAAAAAGCTGAAAAAAACAAAGTGTCTAAATGTAGCGTCCAAAAACCTTCACCAACTGCAAATGGGGTTAAATGGTGAACAATATATCCTGTTGCGCCTTCGGCTGCATGAGCTTCAGTAGCCATTTTTTCTCACTTATGTTAATCGCGCATTAACAGCGCAAACCAAAAAATTGATACCACCGCGACATATCCTGCCAACAACGGTAATAATGTTATATTAGGAACTTTAAAAGCTACGTAAAACAATATAGCTGTAAGGATTAATTTCCCAGACTCACCTGCATAAAAAGACCGCATTATTTTTTTTGCATCTTGATCCGCACTAGTATTTGCTATCCTTAATGCAAAATACAAATTTGGAATAAAAGCAATTAATCCACCTGATAATGGGGATAGTGCTATGGGAAAACCATAAACTATATAACATCCGCTGGTAATTATAATCACCAACAACACTTGTAATGTTAAAATTTTACTAACAGTAGAAAGTTTTGTTCCAACTGCCATGATATTTCCTGTCATAACAACAACGGCAAATTATAGCTAGCAGTTGTAATTAAATCAACTGCGATTGCAAGCATTCTACCTTTTAATTGCTTTTTCACCTAGAAAAAATAATCTGCATAAATTATTTTTGCTACAAAAAAAATAAATAACTATTGGTCCTAGTATTCCAAATATTAGCCCATTACCAAACAAAATTGTTATATCATGAACACCTGTATTCTGTAACAAAATTCTCATACCTGCAGTAAAAAATATATGGTGTAAATAAATTGCATAAGAATATTTTCCCACTATAGCTAGCCATCCAATTTTAATTTTAGTCAATAACAAGCCTAAACAGCCGCTTAACCCAATCAACAATGGTAACCACATTTTTTTTGATGCAATTAGTTCTTTAGGTATAAATGGTGTCACTAAAATAATTGTTAAAATTAAAATCCAACCCCAGTATTGCCGCCATGATTTAATAATATCGAACCTAAAAACAAACATTCCAAAAATAAAATACGGAAATAAATAAATTGCACCTGAAATTGAAAACCAAGGGATATATAAAGGTGAAATATATATAATCATTGCAATTAAAAAAATCAGAATAGTGTTTACCTTATGTCGCAAAAAATTCAACTTCTCCAATGGAATAACAACTAAATAGATAATAAATAATGCCTCTGCAAACCAAAAATGTGCATATGGTTTGATTAATAGTAAATACCATGTTGTTACATTATTATTTGTAGTGGGAATGTTTATTTGAATGAAAGCAAATAACAGTCCTACAACTACCATTGGAACTAATAATCTCCTAGTTTTAGCAAATAAAAACTTAGCCACGCCAATTTTAAATGGTCTATACGCATAAATATATCCAGATAAAAAAGTAAATAGTGGCATCCGAATTAACGCAAGTGAATCATTAATATCTCTTATAAAACCTGTTGAAATTTTTAATCCAGCATCTTCATTATTACCTATAACATGGTAAGCCACTAACAGAATACAGGCAATTCCCCTAAGAGTATCAATTTCAATATTTCTATAATTTTGAGAATTTTTTAGAGGTTTATATATATTGAATTGCCAAAATTTCATAATCTATGTCGCCTCCAGGAGCTTTCACAGTCACAACATCTTCAGCTTGTTTACCAATTAAAGCACGAGCAATAGGCGAACCTATAGAAATACGCTGAGCTTTTATATCCGCCTCATCTTCACCTACAATTTGATAAGTTACCACCACTTCTGTATCAAGATTTTCAATTTTTACAGTAGCTCCAAAAATAACTTTACCCTTGGCATCAATTTGAGTCACATCAATAATTTCTGCATTAGATAATTTACCATCAATATCTTTAATACGACCTTCGGTAAAACTCTGTTGGTCACGAGCCGCATGATATTCAGCATTTTCTTTTAAATCACCGTGTTCACGTGCTGTTGCAATATCTGCAATAATACGAGGACGTATCACTGATTTTAATTGTTCTAATTCGGCACGTAATTTATTCGCACCTACAACAGTTAAAGGGACTTTATTCATTGATTACTCCAATTTTTAATTTAAAAAACCTGAGAATTTTCCAAGAATACTCAGGTTTAAAGGTTTTAATTATTAAAAATAATACTTAATTTAAA
>DAOUSJ010000071.1 GCA_030627285.1 Methylococcaceae bacterium
GCATCTAATTTAGCCTTAGCATCAGTTTCCTGTTTGAGTTTCGCGTCCGCATCTAATTTAGCCTTAGCATCAGCTTCCTGTTTGACTTTTGCATCCGCATCTAATTTAACCTTCGCATCAGCTTCCTGTTTGAGTTTCGCGTCCGCATCTAATTTAGCCTTAGCATCAGCTTCCTGTTTGAGTTTCGCGTCCGCATCTAATTTAGCCTTAGCATCAGTTTCCTGTTTAGCTTTTGCATCAGCTTCTAATTTAGCTTTTGCATCCGCATCTAATTTATCCTTAGCAGCAGCTTCCTGTTTGAGTTTCGCGTCCGCATCTAATTTAGCCTTAGCATCAGCTTCCTGTTTGACTTTTGCATCCGCATCTAATTTAGCCTTAGCATCAGCTTCCTGTTTGACTTTCGCATCCGCATCTAATTTAGCCTTAGCAGCAGCTTCCTGTTTGACTTTCGCATCCGCATCTAATTTAGCCTTAGCAGCAGCTTCCTGTTTAGCTTTTGCAGCAACCGCAGATACTTTTAATGCTTTAAGTTCTGCAGCAATTTTTTTAGCTTCTACATCAGATTTAGCCGCTAACTGCTTTTGCAACAAACCCATTTCTTTATCTTTCAAAGATAATAGTTGTTGCATTGCTACCATTTGTTCTTGCAATTTATCTAATTTAATCTTTAAATCTTGATTAGCATCACTAAATTGCTTGGTTAATTCTTGTTCTTTAGCTTTAACTGCAGAAGTTATCTGAGCATTTTTATCTACTGCAGTTTTACTTACAGCAGTTATCTTAAGTTTTTTAGCTACCGTAGCACTTGTCGTTACAGGTTTTGCCTTAGGTTTTGCTTTAGGTTTTTTCGCAACTTTATTATCTGTAACCTCGCCATTAAGCCACTGTTGATGTTGAGCAGTAGATTCATGAGTAGCATTTTCTCGTGAAATTTTTAAAATTACTTCTTTAGCCGGCACATTTAAAATTTTACCTTCACTTAGCGCATTAATATTTTGTTTATAAAATGCATCAGGATTAGATTTATACAACGCCAACATCATTTGTTCAACAGAAACATCAGCATAAATTCTAATTTTACTAGCAATTCCAGATAAGCTAGCGCCTCTTCTAACTTTAATATGTTTAGGGTCTTTTCCTGCATATCGAGTTTTAACCCTAACTATCTTCTTCTTAATCGCTACTTTTTTTCTAATTCTTGAAGGTTTTTTAACTGCAAGTTTTGTTCTAATCCTTTTGGGTTTTTTAACCTGCTTAATCTTTTTAGCAGTAATTTTTTTAGCAATAACTTTTTTAGGAGTAAGCTTCTTCTTAACTTTTTCTGGTTTAACTACAAAACCATCTTTATTCAAACCAGATGCAGACTTAACAACTTTAGTTTCCGAACCATTATTTGCATCTACATCATCCGAAAGCGTAGACAATCTTTCCTCATAACCACTAGATAATTCCTCATCCTCGGAATCATCAAAAACATCAAGATTTTCGGTTTCAATAGCTTTAGTTTCTGGAGTCCAAACATTAACCACAGGCTTGGTTGAAGCAAGCATAATAGGTTTGATTGAAGCACGCACCACGGGCTTAGCCGTAGCAACCACCACAGGAATACGGTTTATAACTATTGGCGTAACAACTACAGGAATAATTGGCTTAGATTCAGCTACTATAGGAGTTGCTACAGGCACAACTAACGGCTTTGGCAACGGCGCAATAACCTTTGTTACCACAGGTGCAACAACTATTTTAGGGATTGGTTCTAATGCTTGTACTGGCTTTACTATTTTAGCTTTAGGTGGTGCAACTTTTACAGTATTAACAGATCTAGCATACGTAGATGGAGGATCCAATAAAATTGTAAATTCTCGATACAAACTCCCTTGCGGCCAGTTTATTTCAATTAAAAAATTTAAAAATGGCTCATTTAAAGTTGCATTTGAAGTAACTCGAATAACTTTAGAATTTGGATCTAATCTAAATTTCAACTTAGATAAAAAATAATTCCACGGCACACCAGCAGCATCAAACTTTTCCGGAGGAGCTAATTTAATCTTAATATCCGCAATATTTTCATTTTTTGAAATAATTAACGGAATATCAGCTCTTAATTTTTGATTGAGTGCTGAATGCAATCTAATCCCACCAACACCTAATGAGTAAGCATTTATAGGCGCTAACAGTGATATAGCTACCAAAGCTTTAGACAAATTGCGCACTTTGCTCTCCTTTCAAAATAGTTACCACAGATTTTCCACAAACAGTCAAAATATATCTATCTAAGCTTAGACTAGATGTAATTTTTTACCAGTTCTTCAGCAATTTGCACACTATTTAAAGCCGCACCCTTTCTAATATTATCTGCCACTACCCATAAATCAATTCCTTTTGGATGCGAAATATCTGCCCGAATTCTACCCACAAATACATCATCCTTACCGGCAGATTCAGTTACTGCAGTTGGATAAGATCCAGTAACATGTTCATCTAATACTGTAATTCCAGCAGATTTTTGTAATAAATCTTTTACTGCTAAAGCAGAAATTTTATTAGTGGTTTCAATATGCAAAGCTTCTGAATGTCCATAAAATACTGGCACTCGCACAGCAGTAGCATTAACTTTCACCTTAGAATCACCCAAAATTTTCTGAGTTTCCCACACCATTTTCATTTCTTCTTTGGTATAACCATTATCCATAAACACATCAATTTGCGGCAAAACATTGAAGGCTATTTGCTTTGGATATACTTTACTTTCTAGTGCTTTAGTATTTAATAAATTAGCTGTTTGAGTAGCTAACTCCGCGATTGCATTCTTACCAGTGCCTGAAACTGCTTGATAAGTAGCCACATTAATTCTCTCTATACCAACTGCATCATAAATTGGCTTCAAAGCTACCAACATTTGAATAGTAGAACAATTTGGATTCGCAATAATGCCACGATTTTTATAATCCGCAATTCTTTCAGGATTCACTTCAGGAACTACTAACGGTATATCATCGTCATAACGAAACTGAGAAGTATTATCAATTACAATACAACCCGCAGCCGCAGCTTTAGGCGCATATTCAGCTGATATTGCTGCACCTGGAGAAAAAAATCCAATTTGCACTTTAGAAAAATCAAACTCCACTAAAGCTTCAACTTTTAAACTTCCATCCTTAAATGCCAAACGTTTGCCTACTGAATTTTTACTAGCCAAAGCATAGACTTTACCGACTGGAAAATTTCGCTCTGCTAAAATTTCTAACATAATTTCGCCAACTGCACCGGTCGCGCCTACAATTGCAACATCATAAGTTTTACTCAATTTAATACTCCATTTTATTATTGCACGTACTTGAAATATGCTTATTTTAACCCAGATAAAACCGCTGCACCCATTTGTGAAGTGCTAACTTTTTGCATTCCAGTAGAATAAATATCACTAGTACGAATACCATTATCTAAAGCTTTATTAACCGCTGCTTCAATTCGATCTGCTACAGTTCCAAGCTCAAAAGTATAGCGTAACATCATGGCTACAGATAAAATTGTTGCCAAAGGATTAGCAATTTCCTTACCAGCAATATCAGGTGCAGAACCATGAATTGGCTCATACATACCTTTACCATTTATATCTAATGATGCTGAAGGCAACATGCCAATTGAACCAGTTAACATAGCAGCAGTATCCGATAAAATATCCCCAAATAAATTCGTAGTTACCATTACATCAAATTGCTTGGGAGCGCGAACTAATTGCATCGCGGCATTATCCACATACATATGTGAAAGCTCTACATCTGGATATTCTGGAGCCACAGAATCCATAATATTTCTCCAGAACTCAGTACATTCTAACACATTAGCTTTATCCACTGAACACAAACGACCATTTCTTTTTTGGGCAGTTTTAAAAGCTGTATGCGCAATCCGTAAAATCTCTGATTCCTTATAGACTAAAGTGTTATAAGCTTGTTTTTCTCCAGAAGCTAATTCTCGAATTCCACGTGGCTGACCAAAATAAATGCCCCCAGTTAATTCACGCACAATCATTAAATCTAAACCCGAAACTATTTCAGGTTTTAAAGTAGATGCAGCAACTAATTGTGGATACAACAATGCAGGACGTAAATTAGCAAATAATTCTAATTCTGAACGTAAACCCAACAAGCCTTTTTCTGGACGCACAGAAATATCTAAACCTTCCCATTTTTTGCCACCAACTGCACCTAATAATACTGCATCCGCAGCTTTTACTAAATCAATGGTTTGTTCTGGAAACGGACTTTTATATGCATCATAAGCAGCCCCACCAATTAATCCAATTTCAAATTCTAAACCTAAATCCATATCTGAATTTAAGAAGTCTAAAATTTTAGTCGCTTCAACGATAATTTCAGGGCCAATGCCGTCACCAGCTAAAATTGCAATTTTTCTTGTCATCTATATTTAACCTTTAATGTTATGTAAATAACCATGGTGCGCGTTTGGCGCGTTCCAGTTCATATGCCTTAATTTCATCAGCTTGTTGTAAAGTCAATGCTATATCATCCAAACCATTTAACAATCTATGTTTACGACTAGCATCAATAGCAAACTTCATTTCTATACCTAGATCTGTATTCAAAGTTTGCGCTGCTAAATCAATTTTCACCCTACAATTAGCAGTTAAATTATTAAACAAAATCTCAACTTCAGCTGCACTTAATACAATCGGCAACAAACCATTTTTAAAACAATTATTGTAAAAAATATCTGCAAAACTAGGTGCAATAATAACTCGAAAGCCATAATCTTCTAAAGCCCACGGTGCATGTTCACGCGAAGATCCACAACCAAAGTTTTCTCGACTTAATAAAATTTCTGCGGTTTTATATTCAGGTTTATTTAATACAAACTCTGGATTTAAAGGGCGATTAGTGCAATCCATATCTGGTTCACCACGATCTAAGTAACG
Organism: Methylococcaceae bacterium; assembly: GCA_030627285.1. Classification (GTDB taxonomy): domain Bacteria; phylum Pseudomonadota; class Gammaproteobacteria; order Methylococcales; family Methylomonadaceae; genus WTBX01. The sequence continues at coordinate 4,940 of DAOUSJ010000071.1, forward strand.
CCATTCATCGAATAAAAACACTCCAAAACCACTACGACGAATAGATTTTAGGAATTGTTTAGGAATAATTGCGTCTGTATCGACATTAGCCCGATCTAAAGGCATAACAATTGAATTTAAGGTAGTAAATGCGCGCATAATAGCTGTTTTATTGTAATTTAGGCGGTATATTATACCAATCTGACATAAATATTGTTATATTTCAATGCCATGCTTTTGTATTGAACTATATGAACAAAATATGTTGGTTAAATTAATTTAAATAAGGTATACGTAATGAATACAAATTTATCAGTAGATGAGCAAGCTAATAAAAAATTGACTTTTATAATTTATATTTGTTATATCATCTCTTGGTTCACAGTTGTAACAGCAATTATTGCCATTACAATTAATTATATAAAAAGAGACCAAATGCAGGGTACTTTTTTAGCTAGCCATTTTAGCTGGCAAATCAATACTTTTTGGTTTGGAATTTTATGTGGAATTATCGGAATTTTAACTTTAAGATTTATTATCGGCTGGCTGATTTTATTAGTAAGCTCAATTTGGATTACTTATAGAATAGTAAAAGGCATGTTAAATTTGAATGACAACAAACCTATGTACACTTAACCTGGTGGCCATTGCATTTGACGACCAGCTAATAAATGTAAATGCACATGAAAAACTTCTTGACCACCAGCTTGATGACAATTAATTACAGTGCGATAACCAGTTTCACTAATACCTTCTTGTTGAGCTAATTTAGTAGCCGTAGTTAATAATTTCCCAGCTAAATTAGCATCTTCAAGCTCATTTAAAGTTGCAATATGCATTTTAGGAATAATCAATATATGCACTGGTGCTTGAGGATTAATGTCCCTAAATGCCAAAACATTTTCGTCGCTATACACAATATCGGCGGCAATGTCAGAATTGACTATTTTACAAAATAAACATGTAGCCATAATTACTCCTAAAATCAACTATTTACTTAACTAAAATGGCATTTGAAATCCTGGTGGAATCGGCATTCCAGAAGTAATACCCGCCATTTTTTCTTTTTTTAATTTAGATATTTTATGCACCGCATCATTAATGGCAGCTGCAACCAAATCTTCCAACATATCACTATCATCTTTAATCAAAGAATCATCAATAGTAACTTTTCTAACTTCACGTTTGCCAGTCATTAACACGCTAACTAAACCACCTCCAGACTCACCTAAAACTTCCAAAGCTGCAATTTCAGCCTGAATTTTTTGAGCTTTTTCTTGCATTTTTTGCGCTTGTTGCATAATGTTACCAAAGGCATCATTCATATGTATAGTTCCTATGTTAAGCAGTTGATTGAGGGTCTAAAGGTTTAATGCTATCTGCAATAATTTGGGCATCAAACTTAGTTATTAAAGTTTGAATTTCAGTATTATTCTGAATCGACAATTCCGAATTTTGTTGCAGTTGTTGTTGCAGTTTATGTTGTACTACTGCTGGAGTTACCAAAGGTTTGCCGCGATTATGAATTAATAATTTTAGCGGTCTTGCATAATAATTTTGTAATGCAGTTTGCAAACTTTCCTTAACTTTATTTCCAAAAATTGAATAATTCCCATCTAACAATAAATGACATTCAGTAGCATTCACAGCATCTAAGATACAATTATTTGCCAATTGTTTAGTTAAACCATTAAGGTGCATTATCTCAATCATTTGCTCCCAAGTATGAGTTTCATTCTGTTTAGGAATCTCAGGAACTTCAGGAACTTCAGGAACTTCAGGAACTTCAGAAACTTCAGAAATTATATTTGCTTTAATTAACGGAGCAGGCAATATATTAGATATTTCTGCCATCTGTTGCGGCTTCATTATTGCAGTTTTAACCGCTGCAAATGTAGTCTTAGTAGCAGTTAAACTTACTGGTTTAAAAGTTAACATTCTTAACATTAACATTTCAAAACCACTACGAGCATCCGGTGCTAAAACTAAATCTTTTTGTCCAAGCAAGGCAATTTGATAATACAATTGTACATCTTCAGCAGTTAATTTTTCTGCCAACACAGTTAATAATTGCGGTTCAAATTCATGCTGTTCTAACTCTGGAAATTCTTGCACTAAAGCAATTCTATGTAATAATCGCAATATTTGTTGCAATACTGCATGAAAATCAATACTTACGTCTGACATCTGCGCTATTTGTGAGATTATAGCTTTGCCATCCATAGATATTAATGCAACCAATAAATCTGCAATCGGTGCTTGAGCAACCGTACCCAACATAGCATTGACATCTGTTTGCTGAACTTTTCCATGTCCATAAGCTATTGCTTGATCTAACAAACTCAAACCATCACGCATACTACCATCAGCAGCTCGAGCTAATAAATTCAGCGCATTCACTTCAAATTCAATCTTTTCTGCACGCAAAATAAGTTCCATTTGCTGACTAATTTGCGCTGGTAATAAAGGTTTTAAATTAAATTGCAAACATCGTGATAATACCGTTACTGGTATTTTTTGTGGGTCAGTAGTAGCTAATAAAAATTTTACATGTTCTGGCGGCTCTTCTAAGGTTTTTAAGAGTGCATTAAAACTATGCCCTGAGAGCATATGCACTTCGTCAATTAAATAAACTTTATAGCGTCCTTGATTAGGCGCATATTGAATATTGTCTAATAAATCCCGCGTATCTTCAACTTTAGTTCTGGAAGCAGCATCAACTTCAATTAAATCTAGGAATCGTCCTGCATCAAAAGCAGTACAAACCGAACAGACACCACAAGCAGTAGCATTATTTAATTGCTCACAATTAATTGCTTTGGCTAAAATTCGTGCAAGCGTAGTCTTACCTACTCCACGAGTTCCAGTAAATAAATAAGCATGATGTAAACGTTGATTTTGTAACGCATTCGTTAATGCCTGCGTAACATGTTGCTGTCCAACGATCTGGGAAAATTTTTGGGGTCGCCATTTTCTGGCAAAAACCTGATAAGCCATTAGAGACTCTGGGAAATGAATTTGGGTGGCGACCATGCCAGCTACATCTCGGCACACGAATCTGCTGCTACCGTTGCTTCCTTCCGGATCTGGCGGGGTTGACAGCGTATCGTTGCGAGAGAACCGACACGGAAACCATAAGTATTAAGGTATAACCTTAAAGCCTGATTATTATCTATGTTTTCATTCTAAAATACAAGCATTAAATTTTATGGCAAATAAATTTTCCACTGCATACCACCTAAAATTTGACTATTAGCTCCAGCCAATTTACCACCTAATAATTCAACTAATTCAACTGTAATTGCCATGCCAATCCCATGCCCAGTAACATTTTCATCCGCTCGCACACCGCGTTGCAAGATTTCTAATAATTTATCTGCGGCTATACCTGCACCATCATCTTCCACAGTTAATACAAATGAATATGGACTTATAGCAGTTTCATCTATGGCAATTAAGCTAACATTAATCTTTTTGTGACACCATTTAGCCGCATTATCCAATAGATTACCCACCATTTCATACATATCACCTTCTTCACAATAAACCAATTGTGAACCTTTGACAGTTAAATTAATTTCTAAAGCTTTATCTTGATAAACTTTTTTCAATGACGAAATAATTTTTTTTACAATTTTATCAGTCTGAATTGGGGTGATTAATTTACGCTGACCTTTCGCAGCTGCTTTTTGTAATTGATATTCAATAATTTCATCCATACGCGCAATTTGTTTTTGCATCGTATGTTTAGACACTTCAGGAGTTTGCAAACAACCATTTAAAATTGCTAATGGGGTTTTTAAACTATGAGATAAATCACCTAAAGTATTCCGATAGCGTTCTAAATGAGCGCGTTCACTATGAATAAAAGCATTTAAATTTCTAGTTAAGGCTAATAATTCATAGGGATAATCACCATCTAAACAACTTTTTTGGTCTTTTTCAATTGCAGTAAGATCAGTAACAATTTGCCGTAACGGTTTTAAACTCCAACGTAACACTACAAATTGGATTAAAACTAAAACTATGCCTACAGAAAAAAACCACATTTGTAAGGTGGATCTAAAACGCTCCACTTGTTTACTCACAAAAAATCCGTCTTCTGCTAAAGAAATTACATATTTACGCTTAATTCCACGATCGTTACGCCAACTAAAACCATAATGCAATACAAAGCGATTTTCTTTGCCTTCCAAAAATATTGGCTTCCCAGATACAAATTTTTCTAGTGGCAATACTTCTACCGCAATTGAAGATGGTGAACGCCATACTGTTTTATAACTAGAACGACGAATAACCGCATATAAACCCGAACTAGGATTGTGCAAACGTGAGTCTTGTAAATCTTGCGGCATAACTAAATACCCTGATTCATCCATTTCCGCTAATGATAAGAGTGCATAAATTTTAATTTGCAATTTTTCTTTTAAAGTCTGTTCCGCACTCTGACGGAAACCTTGCTCTAATACGAATAAAGCTAATATAAAAAAAGCTGTTAACAC
>DAOUSJ010000044.1 GCA_030627285.1 Methylococcaceae bacterium
ATGGTAATGCCTGGTGATAATGTAGCAATTGAAGGTGAACTTATTGCCCCAATCGCAATGGATGCAGGACTTCGTTTTGCAATTCGCGAGGGTGGTAGGACTGTTGGTGCTGGCGTAGTCAGCGAAATAGTTACCTGATTGCTTTCCGATAGTTGTGTTGCCTTGCTTGCATTTGCAGGGAAGGCAAATATTTAGATGGGAAACGTAAATGAGAGATATAGTAACCTTGGCATGTGGTACATGTAAACGTCGTAATTATACAACCACAAAGAACAAGAAAAATACTCCTAATAAACTAGAGTTCAATAAGTATTGCCCTTTCTGTAGGGGTCACACTCCTCACAAAGAGACCAAATAGTTTTTGTGTGCAGGCCAGTAGCTCTAATTGGTAGAGCGCCGGATTCCAAATCCGGATGTTGGGGGTTCGAGTCCCTCCTGGCCTGCCATTTAGAAAATCCAGTCATTTCTAAAATTTTACCCAAAAACTATCTAAATGAGCACACAAGTGACAGAGGCATCAAACCAAGTTTTTGATGTGATTAAACAGATTTTTTCTTTTGTCTTTGTGGTTGCCGGTATAACTGCATTTTATTATTTCTCTGAAGAATTCACTTTACTATACCGAGTATTAGCATTAGTAGTTGTAATAATTGCCGCATTAGGGCTAGCATTAACAACTGTTAAGGGCAGAGGTACTTGGAATTTTATCCTAGAATCTAAACAAGAAGTTAGAAAAGTAGTGTGGCCAACGCGTGATGAAACCATGCGTACAACTTTAATGGTCTTTGTAATGGTTTTTGTTGTAGGTTTGATTTTATGGCTACTAGATATGTTTCTTTTTTGGGGAATTAGACTCCTCACAGGACAGGGGTAAATAATGGCTCTACGTTGGTATGTTGTACATGCATATTCTAATTTTGAAGCAAAAGTAAAACTTGCTTTAGAAGAAAGAATAGAAAGTGAAAATTTACAAGAATTTTTTGGTAAGGTTTTAGTGCCTACTGAAGAAGTTGTTGAAATGAGAATGGGTCAGCAACGCAAAAGTGAACGTAAATTTTTTCCAGGATACGTGTTAGTACAAATGGAATTAACTGATGAAACTTGGCATTTAGTTAGAAATATTCCAAGAGTTTTAGGTTTTATTGGTGGAACATCTGATAAACCAGCATCTATTTCCGACAAGGAAGCTAATTTAATTCTTAATAGAGTTGAAGATGGGATAAATAAACCTAGACCTAAAGTTTTATTTGAAGTTGGTGAATTAGTTAGAATTATTGATGGTCCATTTAAAGACTTTAATGGCAATATCGAAGAAGTTAACTACGAGAAAAACAGATTACGAATTTCAGTATTGATTTTTGGAAGATCCACACCTGTAGAATTAGAGTTTTCTCAAGTTGAAAAAAATTAATTAGCATATATTTTTTCTTATTCAAGCAAAAAATATTTATGTTCTGGGGAGCTATTATAGCGTTTGCACCCAAATCTGGAGTAAATCATGGCAAAAAAAATTCAGGCTTATATCAAGCTACAAGTTAAAGCTGGCGAAGCAAATCCTAGCCCTCCTGTTGGACCTGCATTAGGTCAACATGGCGTAAATATTATGGAATTTTGCAAAGCTTTTAATGCAAAAACCCAAGATACTGAAAAAGGTTTACCTATTCCAGTAGTAATCACTGTTTATAGTGATAAAAGCTTTACTTTTATTACCAAAACTCCTCCAGCATCTATTTTACTTATGAAGGCTGCAAGTCTTAAAAAAGGTAGTCCTACACCTAATACTGCTAAAGTTGGTTCTGTTACACGTGAGCAATTAGAAGAAATTGCAAAAACTAAAATGGAAGACCTTAATGCTGGCGATTTAGATGCAGCTGTAAAAATTATTGCAGGCAGCGCGAAAAGCATGGGTTTAAATGTGGAGGACGGATTATGAGCCTATCTAAAAAAGCAAAATTAGTTCAGGAAAAAGTTGATAACGCTAAACAATATTCTGTAATTGAAGCTGTAACTTTACTGAAAGATTTATCCAAAACCAGTAAATTTGTTGAAGCCATCGACGTTAGCATTAATCTTGGTATTGATGCACGAAAATCTGAACAAAATGTACGCGGCGCAACTGTATTACCTAAAGGAACTGGTAAAACAGTAAGAGTTGCAGTGTTTACTCAAGGTCCTAATGCTGATTTAGCTAAAGAAGCTGGTGCTGATATAGTTGGCATGGAAGATTTAGCTGAGCAAGTTAAAAAAGGCGAAATGAATTTTGATGTAGTAATTGCGTCACCTGATGCGATGCGTGTTGTAGGTCAATTAGGTCAAATTTTAGGACCTAGAGGCTTAATGCCAAACCCTAAAGTAGGTACAGTTACTCCAAACGTAGCAAATGCAGTTAAAAATGCTAAAGCAGGACAAGTAAGATACCGTAATGACAAAGGCGGAATCATTCATTGCACTGTTGGTAAAGTTTCTTTTGAAGCCGATGATATATTGCAAAATTTATCTGCATTGTTAGCTGATTTATACAAAGCTAAGCCAGCATCTGCAAAAGGTGTATATCTACAAAAAATAACTTTATCCTCAACTATGGGGCCTGGGTTATTGATCGATCACAATGGATTTAGCAGTTAAAAAACTTTGGGTTGTTAAATTTCAGCAACCATCAAAGACCGTAGGAGCAATATTAATTAATAATTTGCTTAATTTTCCTACGCAGATAGTGTTTTAAACTAGTTTTCTAGTATTAAAAACTGTAAGAGACATTTTTTATAAATGTTATTTTTTTATTCTGAAAGCATTATTTCAGAAAATTACTGGAGGTCAATGTGGCATTAATACTGGATGACAAAAAAATTGTTGTCGAAGAAGTTGCTGCAATCGCCACTCAAGCACATTCTGCTGTTGCAGCCGAATATCGTGGCTTAACAGTAACTGAATTGACTCAGTTACGAAAAACAGCAAGAGAAACAGGTGTTTATTTACGTGTTGTTAAAAACACTTTAGCTAGAAAAGCGATTGCTGGAACTGAATTTGAATGTATGCAAAAAGGGTTGGTTGGACCTTTAATTTTAGCATTTTCAATGGAAGAACCAGGTTCTGCAGCACGTCTAATTAGTGATTTTTCTAAAAGCAATGATAAATTAATTACTAAAATTGTTGCTATAGGTGGTCAGGTTTATGATGCTTCTGAACTCAAAAAACTTGCAAGTTTACCAAATCGTGATCAAGCATTAGCAATGTTAATGTCTGTTATGAAAGCACCAGTTGAAAAATTTGTGCGTACTTTGGCAGAACCACATGCAAAAATGGTTCGGACTGTAGCTGCTATTAAAGAGCAAAAAGACGCAGCTTAGATCTCAATTAAATTCACACATTAATAAAATAGCTTTCAAAAATTAATGAAAGCAAATTGAATATAGAAGGAATATAAAATGGCACTTTCTCAAGAAGAAATCTTGGAAGCAATCTCAAACATGACTGTTATGGAAGTCGTTGACTTAATTTCAGCGATGGAAGAGAAATTTGGTGTTTCTGCAGCAGCAGCGGTTGCAGTTGCAGCTGCTCCTGGAGATGCTGGTGAAGTAGCAGCAGAGCAAACAGAATTTGATGTAGTTATGACTTCTTTTGGTGCTACTAAAGTTGCTGTTATTAAAGCAGTACGTGCAATTACTGGTTTAGGTTTGAAAGAAGCTAAAGCTACAGTAGAAGGCGTACCTTCAGCAATCAAAGAAGCTGTAAGTAAAGACGAAGCTGAAGAAGTTAAAAAGACACTTGAAGAAGCGGGTGCTACAGTCGAAATCAAATAAATATTGATTAAGACCTCGGGTTTAACACCCACTTTAGTAGGGCTGGTGACTCTTTGGTTGCCGGCCTTTTACTGCTTGTAGTAACAATAATAATTCCTGACGAAAAGGTATCTAATCCATATGACCTATTCTTTTACCGAAAAAAAGCGTATCCGTAATAATTTTGGGAAAAGTACTGAAGTACTCGAAGTTCCCTATCTTTTGGCAACACAGATTGAATCTTATGCCAGTTTTCTACAATTAGGTGTTACACCTAAAAAACGTTTAGATCGAGGTCTTCATGCTGCTTTCTCAAGTATTTTCCCTATTGTAAGTCATTCAGGCTATGCGATACTAGAATATGTTAATTATAGATTAGGCGAACCCACTTTTGATGTAAGAGAATGCCAACAACGTGGTGCAACTTTTTCTGCTCCATTAAAAGTCCTAGTTAGACTGGTTATCTATGATAAAGAAACACCTTTGAATTCAAAAGTTGTTAAAGATATCAGAGAACAAGAAGTTTATATGGGTGAATTACCCTTAATGACTGAAAATGGAACTTTCGTTGTTAATGGTACAGAACGTGTAATTGTATCCCAGTTACATCGTTCTCCAGGAGTATTCTTTGACCATGACAAAGGTAAAACTCATTCATCTGGGAAATTATTATTTAATGCTAGGGTCATTCCATATCGTGGCTCATGGTTAGATTTTGAATTTGACCATAAAGATGCCGTATTTGTGCGAATTGATCGCCGTAGAAAAATTCCTGCAACGATTTTATTGCGCGCTTTAAACTATGAAAACGAAGAAATGATTAATATTTTCTTCGAAATGAATAAATTTAGTCTAAGTGAAGAAAAGTGTTTATTTCATGTGATTCCAGAAAGATTACGTGGTGAAATGGCGGCTTTTGATATTAAAGATGGCGACAAGCTAATAATTGAAGAAGGTCGTAGAATTACCGCAAAACATATTCGTCAAATGGCGAAAATGTCTACAAAAGCAATAGTTACACCTAGAGAATATTTATATGGCAAAATTTTAGGTCATAATGTAACTGATAAAAAAACTGGTGATTTATTGGCCAATGTCAATGATGAAATTACCGAAGAATTATTAGAACGCTTAATTACTGCTGGCGTTAAGGATATAAAAACTTTATTTGTTAATGATTTAGATAGAGGGCCTTATATTTCCAATGCTATGCGTTTGGATACCACCACTAATCATTTAGAAGCTTTAGTCGAAATATATCGCATGATGCGACCTGGTGAGCCACCAACTAAAGAAGCTGCCGAAAATCTATTTGAAAATTTATTTTTTACTGAAGATCGTTATGATTTATCCGTAGTTGGACGGATGAAATTCAATCGCCGCTTAGAACGAGAAGAAACTGAAGGCGAAGGTACTTTAAGTAAAGCAGATATTATTGATGTCTTAAAAGAATTAATTAATATTCGCAATGGTAATGGAGTTGTGGATGATATTGATCATTTGGGTAATAGACGTGTGCGTTCTGTTGGTGAAATGATTGAAAATCAATTTAGAATTGGTTTAGTTAGAGTAGAACGTGCAGTCAAAGAACGTTTGACTTTAGCTGATTCTGAAGGCTATATGCCGCAAGAAATTATTAATGCTAAACCAGTATCTGCAGCAGTAAAAGAATTTTTTGGATCTAGCCAATTATCGCAGTTTATGGATCAAAATAATCCATTATCGCAAGTAACGCATAAACGTCGAGTATCAGCATTGGGGCCTGGTGGTCTAGCTCGTGAACGTGCTGGCTTTGAAGTTCGGGATGTACACACCACTCATTATGGTCGAGTATGCCCAATTGAAACCCCAGAAGGCCCAAACATTGGTTTAATTAACTCTTTATCTGTTTACGCACGAACTAATTCTTATGGTTTTTTAGAAACTCCATATCGTCGAGTTATTAATGGTAATGTTACCAATGATGTGGATTATTTATCTGCTATTGAAGAAGGTGAATATGTAATTGCGCAAGCTAGTGTAGCCGTTGATGCCAACAACACCTTAATCGAAGGCTTGGTATCTTGTAGATATAAGGATGAATTTACTTTATCTTCATCTGATTCAGTGCAATATATGGATGTATCTCCAAAACAGATTGTATCTGTAGCAGCCTCTATTATTCCATTCTTAGAACATGATGATGCTAACAGAGCGTTGATGGGATCGAACATGCAACGTCAAGCAGTACCAACTCTAAAGGCAGAAAAACCCTTAGTAGGTACTGGCATGGAACGTGTAGTTGCTAAAGATTCTGGAGTTGCAGTAGTTGCAACTAGAGGCGGGATTATTGAAGCTGTAGATGCAGCTAGAATTGTAGTTAGAGTAAATAACGACGAGACCACTGAAGGTGTTCCTGGAGTTGATATTTACAATTTAACTAAATACACCCGTTCCAATCAAAATACTTGTATCAATCAAAAACCTTTAGTCAGATTGGGTGATATAGTCAGTAATGGTGATATTCTTGCAGATGGACCTTCAACTGATTTAGGTGAATTAGCATTAGGGCAAAACATGCTAATTGCCTTTATGCCTTGGAATGGCTACAACTTTGAGGATTCAATTTTAGTTTCTGAACGAGTAGTTAAAGAAGACCGTTTTACCACCATCCATATTGAAGAAAAAACTTGTGTTGCCCGCGACACTAAACATAGTCCTGAAGAAATTAGTGCTGATATTCCAAACGTAAGTGAAGATGCTTTATCTAAGCTGGATGAATCTGGAATTGTATATGTAGGCGCGGAAGTTAAAGGTGGAGATATTTTAGTTGGTAAAGTTACTCCAAAAGGTGAAACCCAATTAACTCCAGAAGAAAAATTATTAAGAGCTATTTTTGGTGAAAAAGCTGCCGATGTGAAGGATACTTCGCTTCGAGTTCCTGGCAGTGTCCGTGGAACAGTAATTGATGTACAAGTTTTTACTCGTGATGGGGTTAAAAAAGATAAACGCGCATTAGAAGTTGAAGAAACTGAAATTCAGCATTATAGAAAAGATCTGGATGATCAATTGAAAATTGTTGAAGAAGATATTTATGCACGAGCAGCTGAATTATTAATTGATAAACAGTTAACTTCAGGCCCTAAAGCTACATCTAAATCAGTAATTACTCAGGATTATTTAGACACTTTGCGCCATTCTGAATGGTTACAAATTAAAGTAGATAATGAAGAAGTCAATCTCCAATTAGAAGCCATTGCGGAGCAAATTGAACAGCAACGTAAAGATTTTGAGCAAAAATTTGAAATCAAACGTAAAAAAATTACTATGGGTGATGATTTAGCACCTGGAGTTTTGAAAATGGTTAAGGTTTATTTAGCCGTCAAAAAACGCATTCAACCTGGCGATAAAATGGCCGGTAGACATGGTAATAAAGGGGTTATTTCGCAAATTGTTCCTATAGAAGACATGCCTTATACAGCTGATGGCAATCCAGTAGATATTTTATTAAATCCATTGGGTGTACCTTCACGAATGAATGTTGGACAGGTTTTAGAAACTCATTTAGGTTGGGCTGCTAAAGGTTTGGGGATTAAAATTGGGCGCATGTTAGAGGCTCAATATCAGCAAAAACAAGAAAAAATCAGCACTATTAGATCTTTCTTGGAAAAAATCTACAATAGCAGCGGTCGTCAAGAAGCATTAAATACTTTTTCTGATACAGAAATTTTGGAAATGGCAGAAAACTTGGTAGCAGGCGTACCAATGGCAACGCCAGTATTTGATGGAGCTACTGAAGATGAAATTCGGACTATGTTGCGTTTAGCAGATTTACCCGAAAATGGTCAAGTTACATTGTATGATGGTTTAACTGGTGATGCATTTGAACGTAAAATCACTGTTGGCTATATGTATATGTTGAAATTGAATCATTTAGTCGATGATAAAATGCATGCGCGTTCAACAGGTCCTTATAGTTTAGTTACCCAACAACCTTTAGGTGGTAAAGCTCAGTTTGGTGGACAACGTTTTGGTGAAATGGAAGTGTGGGCCTTAGAATCATATGGTGCAGCTTATACTTTACAAGAAATGTTGACAGTAAAATCAGACGATGTTACTGGTAGAACTAGGATGTATAAGAATATTGTTGATGGTAATCATACTATGGAGGCAGGAATGCCAGAGTCTTTTAATGTTTTAATAAAAGAAATTCGCTCCTTGGGTGTGAATATAGAACTAGAGCAAGATTAATCCTGCTGAAATAATCTACCAGTGTTTTATGGTTGCCAAAATAAACAATAAAAGAGGATAAGCTCTTGAAAGATTTAATAAATTTCTTAAAACGTCAGGGTCATGCAGATGATTTTGATGGTATTCGCATTGGTTTAGCTTCTCCAGATATGATTCGTTCGTGGTCATATGGGGAAGTTAAAAAACCAGAAACAATTAATTATCGTACTTTTAAACCTGAACGTGATGGTTTATCTTGCGCCAAAATTTTTGGTCCTGTAAGTGATTATGAATGTTTATGTGGCAAATATAAACGTTTAAAACACCGTGGAGTCATTTGTGAAAAATGCGGGGTTGAAGTCACTCTGTCTAAAGTTCGTCGTGAACGCATGGGACATATTGATTTAGCTAGTCCAGTGGCGCATATTTGGTTTTTAAAATCCTTGCCATCACGCATTGCGTTATTGCTAGACATGACTTTGCGTAGTATTGAGCGAGTATTATATTTTGAATCTTTTGTAGTTCTAGATGAAGGTATGACCACACCTTTAGAGCGTGGACAACTATTAAATGATGAAGAATATTTAGATGCTATAGAAGAATACGGTGATGAATTTACCGCTAAAATGGGTGCTGAAGCGATTTTTGAACTCTTAAAGTCCATTAATCTTAAAGAAGAAGTTAGCATTTTACGCGAAGAAATTAATTCGACTAATTCTGAAACCAAAACTAAGAAATTCTCCAAACGTTTAAAAGTTATTGAGTCTTTATTGGAATCCAATAATCGCCCTGAATGGATGATTATGACGGTGTTGCCAGTATTACCACCTGAATTGCGTCCATTAGTACCCTTAGATGGTGGACGTTTTGCTACTTCTGATTTGAATGATTTGTACAGAAGAGTAATTAATCGTAATAATCGCCTAAATAGATTATTGGAATTAAATGCACCAGATATTATTGTGCGTAATGAAAAACGGATGTTGCAAGAATCTGTAGATGCACTCTTAGATAATGGCAGACGTGGACGCGCAATTACTGGAACTAATCGTAGACCGCTAAAATCTTTAGCTGACATGATTAAAGGTAAGCAAGGTCGATTTAGACAAAATTTATTGGGTAAACGGGTTGATTATTCAGGTCGTTCAGTAATTGTAGTTGGGCCTAGTTTACGTTTACATCAATGTGGTTTGCCTAAGAAAATGGCCTTGGAGTTATTTAAACCATTTATTTTCAGTAAATTACAATCGCGCGGCTTTGCAACAACTATTAAAGCTGCCAAAAAAATGGTGGAACGCGAAGGCACGGAAGTTTGGGATATTTTGGAAGAAGTTATCCGTGAACATCCAATTTTATTAAATCGCGCTCCAACTTTACATAGATTAGGCATTCAAGCGTTTGAACCTACACTAATTGAAGGTAAAGCGATTCAATTACACCCATTAGTATGTAGTGCTTTTAATGCGGATTTCGATGGCGATCAGATGGCGGTACATGTGCCATTGTCTATTGAAGCTCAATTAGAAGCGCGCACGTTAATGATGGCAACAAATAATATTTTGTCTCCAGCAAATGGCGAGCCAGTCATCAATCCTACTCAAGATGTAGTTTTAGGATTGTATTATATTAGTCGAGAAAAAGTAAATGCCAAAGGTGATGGCTCAATTTTTACGGATATTAATGAAATTCATAAGGCTTTAGAATGTAAAGCGGTTGAGTTACAAAGTAAAATTTTAGTTAGAATCACCGAATATATTACCGATAAAGACGATAAAGTTACTGAACTCACTACTCGTAAAGAAACTACTGTCGGTAGAGCTTTAATTTGGGAAATATTACCTAAAGGTATGCCGTTCAAGATCGTTGATTTAGACATGACCAAGAAAAACATTTCTAAATTAATCAATTATTCCTACCGGCATTTAGGGATTAAAGACACTGTAGTATTAGCTGACCAATTAATGTATTTAGGTTTTAAATATGCTACGCGCTCAGGAGTTTCTTTTGGGATTGAAGACATGGAAATTCCTGAGAAAAAAGTTAATATTATTAAAACAGCTGAAGCTGAAGTAAAGGAAATTCAAAACCAATATGCTTCTGGTTTAGTTACCGATGGCGAACGCTATAATAAGGTTGTAGATATTTGGTCACATGCCAACGATCAAGTAGCTAAAGTTATGATGGAAGCTTTAGGTACAGATTTAGTAGTTAATGCTGAAGGCAAAACTGTTGGTCAGAAATCATTTAATTCTATTTTTATGATGGCAGAATCAGGCGCACGGGGTTCAGCAGCGCAGATTCGACAATTAGCAGGAATGCGGGGCTTAATGGCAAAACCTGATGGTTCCATTATTGAAACCCCTATTACTGCTAACTTCAGAGAAGGGTTAGATGTATTACAATATTTTATTTCAACCCACGGCGCACGGAAAGGTTTAGCTGATACGGCCTTAAAAACTGCTAACTCTGGTTATTTAACTCGACGTTTAGTTGATGTTGCACAAGATTTAGTAGTTTCTGAAGTTGATTGTGGTACTCACAACGGTTTAACTATGACCCCAATTATTGAGGGTGGCGATGTAGTTGAACCATTATCTGAACGAGTCTTGGGTCGGGTAATTGTGAATGATGCAATCAACCCTGCAAATGACAAAATAGTTGTTCCACAAGGTACTTTATTGGATGAACACTGGGTTACAGTCTTAGAAGACAATGGCATTGATAGAATTTTAGTCCGCTCCATTATTACTTGCGAAAGTAGACATGGAGTCTGTGGTAAATGTTATGGTCGAGATTTAGGTCGTGGGCATTTGGTCAACATTGGCGAAGCTGTTGGTGTTGTAGCTGCACAATCAATTGGTGAACCTGGAACTCAGTTAACCATGCGTACCTTCCATATTGGTGGAGCTGCTTCACGTTCTGCTGCTATTAGTAATGTGCAAGTCAAAGGACTTGGTAGCGTAAAACTGCACAACATGAAAACAGTTTTTAACCGAGCTAATAATTTGGTTGCAGTTTCCAGATCTGGTGAAATCGGCATTATGGATGAATATGGTCGTGAGAGAGAACGTTATAAAGTACCTTATGGAGCGGTATTAACTGTAGAAGATGGCAGTAAAATCAATGCTGGCGACATCATTGTTAACTGGGATCCACATACACATCCAGTTATTACAGAAGTACATGGCTTTATCATCTTAATAGACTTTATTGATGGGGTCACAGTTCAAGAACAATCAGATGAAATCACTGGTTTAAGTTCACGCATTGTAATTGATCCAAAACAACGTGGTAGCGCAGGTAAAGAATTAAGACCAATGGTAAAATTGGTTGATGCTGAAGGTGAAGTAATTAGCTTACCTGGCACTGATATTCCAGCACAATATTTCTTACCTTCTGGCGCGATTGCCGGCTTTAAAGATGGTGATGAAGTAAAAGTAGGTGACGTATTAGCTAGAATTCCACAAGAATCTAGTAAAACCCGTGATATTACTGGTGGTTTACCACGAGTTGCAGATTTATTTGAAGCCAGAAAAACTAAAGATCCAGCCATTCTTGCTGAAGCAACTGGAGCTATTTCATTTGGTAAAGAAACTAAAGGTAAACAACGGATTATTATCACTGATTCTGAAGGCGAACAATTCGAAACCTTAATTCCTAAATGGCGACATATCACTGTTTTTGAAGGTGAATTTGTTGAAAAAGGCGAGACTATTGCTGAAGGTGAATTAACTCCACATGATATTTTACGCTTACGTGGAATTGAAGAATTAGCAGATTACTTAGTCAAAGAAATTCAAGATGTTTACCGCCTCCAAGGGGTTAAAATCAATGATAAACATATTGAAGCTATTATTAGGCAAATGTTGCGCCGAGTTGAAATTACTGCTTCAGGTGAAACTGATTATGTAAAAGGCGATCAAGTTGAACGTGCTGCAGTCAATGAACTTAACAATAAATTAGAATCTGAAGGCAAAATACCTGCTAGTTATCAGTCTATTTTATTGGGGATTACCAAAGCCTCATTAGCAACTGAATCCTTTATTTCTGCGGCTTCTTTCCAAGAAACTACTCGCGTACTTACCGATGCAGCTGTTCGAGGTGTAAGTGATAGTTTGAATGGTTTAAAAGAAAATGTAATTGTTGGACGTTTGATTCCTGCAGGTACTGGTCTTGCATATCATGAAGAACGTAGAAAAAAACGCCTAGCAAATAAACCAAAAACCAAAGAAAAATCCACTCCTGTAGTAGATACAGATAAGGTTGAAGCAGCTCTTAAACAAGCTTTAAATACTGAGTAAAATCACTATTAAACCACCTGTCATGTTGTAATGCATGACAGGTATTGTTTAGCTATTATTAATGGCTCCGTGCATTAAAAAATGCTTGTTCAGAAACTGCACTCCATTTGCTAACTTGGGTTCTGAATTGATTTACTGACGTATAAATTTTCTTCGCCATTGGATCTTTAGCCGTCAATTCCAATACTACCTCCTCAGATAATTGACGTAAATTCTTTAATACTTCCGTAGGCAAAGGTAATAATTTAACCTTATGTTTATTCACCAAAGTATCTAAAGCTTGATTATTCCGCGCAGTATATTCCGACAACATATCTAAATTAGCCGCTTTACAAGCCACCAAAACTATTTTTTGCAAATCTTTAGGCAACGCATTAAAGGCTTTAGCATTAATCATCGCCTCTAAAGTTGAACCTGGCTCATGCCAACCTGGATAATAATAAAATTTAGTAACTTTATAAAACCCAAAAGCTAAATCATTATATGGCCCCACCCATTCAGTGGCATCAATAGTACCAGATTGTAATGCAGTAAATAACTCACCACCAGGAATTGCAACCGTAGTACCTCCAGCACGTCTTAATGCCTCACCACCTAAACCAGGCATCCGCATTTTTAAACCCTTTAAATCTGCCATAGTTTTAATTTCGCGATTAAACCAACCCCCCATTTGCACACCAGTATTACCTGTTGCCGCTGGAATTAAACCAAAAGGTTTATATAACTCACGCCATAATTCCAAACCACCACCATAATATAACCATGCATTCATTTCCTGCGCATTCAAACCAAATGGTATTGAAGAAAAAAATTGAGCCGCCGCCGCCTTGCCTTTCCAATAATAAGCCCCCGAATGTCCCATTTGTGCAGTGCCCCTAGAAACCGCATCAAACACTTCAAAAGCTGGCACCAATTCATTAGCTCCATAAACTTTGACAGTTAATCTACCGCCACTCATTTCAGTAATCATTTGCGCCAATAAATTTGCATTTGTACCCAAGCCTGGAAAATTTTTAGGCCAAGCAGTAACCATTTTCCATTTAAATTCCGCTTTATTTGCTGCTAACACAGGTTTAATTACCCCAGCACCTACAGCTAAACTACCAACAGCTGCGGTTTTTATAAATTTACGTCTTTGCATCCTATCCTCTTTATTATTATCATGGTGTTATTTTATAGCCAATGCAAACATATGTTTGCTGATAACACTAAACTATCATAAAGGTTTTATTAATGAATTATAAAACTCTCTTGCTGGACAAAATATCCGCCTGCAAACCATATTGCATCAAATTCACTTTAACTAGCACTTTAATTTGCGACAAAATCCACAGCTTAAGTTTCTTGGCCTCACTAGCTTTACGCTTATACTTAGTCCCAATTTTTTGGATGGCAGGCACACGCAAATTTGCCAACTTTAGTGATACAGTAGACTGGTTTGGAAATGCAGATTGGGGCTTAGATTTACCAATGCCATTTTTATTAGTCTTTTTAGTAGTCTTAGTAGAAATTTTAGGGGCTATATTTTTATTAATCGGCTTTGGAGTGCGATTAATTTCAATACCATTAATGCTAACCATGGCGATTGCTGGAATCAGCGTACATTTAGAACATGGTTGGCTAGCAATCGCAGAAGGCAAAGGTGTGTTTGCTACTGACAGAAGCATTGCTGCTATTGAACGCTTAGATAAAGCTAAAGAAATTTTGCAACAACACGGCAATTATTCATGGCTCACAGAACATGGAAACTTGGTTATCTTAAATAATGGCATTGAATTTGCCGCCACTTATTTTATTATGTTGCTTGCATTATTTTTTCTAGGAGCTGGTAATTACATTAGTGTTGATTATTGGTTACGACGCAAATTTATTCCAGAATAAAATCCATTTTAAACTCATACTGCCCTAAGGTACGCACATGCAAACACAATTAGCTTGGACAAAATCAGAATTTGAAGCTCAATTACGGGCTATGGAAAAATATTATCACATTCATCACCCATACCACACAATGATGAATGCGGGACAATTAAGTAAAAAACAAATTCAAGGTTGGGTCGCAAATCGCTTTTATTATCAGGTTATGATTCCAATTAAGGATGCGAATATTTTAGCTAATTGTCCAGATCGCCAAACTAGAGCTACATGGACGCAAAGAATTTTAGATCATGATGGACAAGCTAATGAAGCTGGTGGCATTGAAGCTTGGATTCAATTAGGTATTGCAGTTGGTTTAACGCGAGAAGAAATAACTTCATTAAAACATGTATTGCCAGGTGTAAAATTTGCCGTAGAAGCCTATGTTAATTTTGCCCGCCGCGCCGAATGGCATGAAGCTGCTAGTTCATCCTTAACTGAATTATTTGCTCCAAAAATTCATCAACAACGCTTGGATAATTGGCCAGAACATTATCCTTGGGTAGAACCAGAAGGCTATATTTATTTTAAAAAACGTTTATCTGAAGCTCGTAGAGATGTAGAACATGGTTTGGAAATCACTTTAGATTGGTATAAAACCCGTGAACAACAACAAAGAATGCTAGAAATTTTACAATTTAAGCTAAATGTATTATGGACCATGGCAGATGCAATGTATATGGCCTATGTACATGAAATGCCACCATATTTTAATATTGAAGCTTAAACAGAATAACGCTCAATTAACTGCTGATAATGTTCAACTTCAGCAGTTTTACCACGTTTTAACGCGCCTTTTTGATACACAATAATTTTTTTAAATAACATTGCTATCGCTGCTTTTCGATACTCTAACTTCAATTCAGGATATTGAATAATTGCCTCTAAAGCTTGAATTCTAAACCTATCCATACCCCAATATTTACTTGATAGCTGATCTGAATGCCCACCATATTTTTTAATTTGCGCAGTTTCTACAAAAGTCACTGGATAAATTGCGCTAATTTTCAACCATAAAGCATAATCCTCACACGCAGGTAAATCAGGATCAAACCCGCCCACATCAACTAATACTTGCCTATGCAACATAATTGAAGATGGCGACATGGCACACAATGGCAAACACTGTAAAAAAATCCAGCCGCCAAGTTTTTTGTGTTTTAGTTTTTGATTTACACGCACACCATTACGAATCCAAATTTCTTCCGTATGACATACTAAATGCCCTGAAAATTGCACCGCCTGCATTTGTGTAGCTAATTTATCTGGCAACCATTCATCATCTGAATCTAATAAAGCCAACCAATTTGATTGCGCCATTTGAATACCAGTATTTCTAGCTACGCTTACACCTTGATTAGTTTGATAAAAATATCTAACTTGCGGATAATTTTTCTGAATAAAAACTCTAGTATCATCAATGGAACCATCATCAACAACAATTACTTCATCTGGCAATAAAGTTTGCGCATACACAGATTTTAAAGCTCGTACCAATAATTCACAGCGATTAAAAGTTGGAATAATTACCGCAATTGACATTAATTTAACCTGTGTTTTGAATATTATTAATATACAATTTTTTTATCGTTTTACTTGGCAACCAAAATTATTTCAGTTTCAATATCTGGTTTAGGCAAAATTACCGTAGTAATCGCACAGGCTGTATGCGCAATAATTAATACTCTAAATGGACCTATAAGTGGATCAATGCTAATAAATAAAATTAAAACCGCATCTACGGGTAAATCTAATGGCACCAACACTATGCTTAACATAGACAATAATACAATTCCAGAAGATCCAGCAGTTGCCATACCTGCTAAAATTGAACCTAAAACTACAATTCCCATCGCTTCTAAATCTAGACTAATTCCATATAATTGCGCTACAAATAAAGTTGCAGTCGCAAAATACAAGGTTGGCCCGATACGACACATAGTAAAAGCTAAGGGGATTAATAAATCAACTGCTTCTTTATCATAGCCCAATTCTTCATGCATTGCAGATAATGAAGCCGGCAAACAAGCTAAACTATTACCCGTACCTAATGCAATAATAATGGTTTCTTTCAAAGCAAAAAATGGCTTGGTTAAAGAGCCTACTCTACGCCACATTACTAAGCTAACCTGAGTTCGGGATAAGAAAAGGTACTATACTTTATTATAAATCAATAAGTTATATTTTGTTATCGACAATAAACACCTCAAACTATTGTCAGTTATCGCAATTTTCTCTGAAAATACGGCCACAGCGTATTGATTTTAAAGGCTATAAAATATTGAATTACAAAAACATCAATATTATCAAATGCTTTTATCCCGAA
>DAOUSJ010000073.1 GCA_030627285.1 Methylococcaceae bacterium
ATGGTAATATCAGCACCAGAACCGGGACCAGTAGCAAAAGCGGAACCACTACCATCAACAGTAGGTGATGAATTGATTATTATAGAATTAGCTACTGGTAGTGCAGCTTATGCAGCTAATTCTATAATAATCAATTCATCACCTGATACTTCTGGTATTAGTGCTGGTTCTGCTACTGTTACTGGTCCCGGTTCTGGTGCTGATATTACCATAGATCTAACCCCTCAATTTGTTTTGAATGGTACTGATCAACAAACTACTAGACAGTTCAATTTATCTTTAAGTGTGTTGGATAATGCTGCTTATACAGGTTATACAGTGGATTGCGGCACTTTAACTTATGATATTGAGCGTAATGGTAGTTCTTTTAGTATGAATAGTTTTGGTACTAGAAATACTTTGAAGATTTCTGATACTAGTGGTGCTATTCCTGATGGTTCTGGTACGATTACTATTACTGGCTATGATGCGGATGGTGTGGAGCTTGACCATACTCTTGTAACTAGTCCATTAACTTCTCATTCTACCGTAACTATTAAAGGCGCGGATTTAGTTGGAGCTTTTTCTTCAGCACCTAAAAAATATGATTTCAGTATTGAAAGTTCTGGTGTGGACGTAACTAATATTAAAAACACTGGTGGAGTTAAAAACAGCACTGTTTATGGCAATAACGGTAATGGAGCTTTATAAGCTTTAAGTTGATTTAATAACTATTATTAACCGTCTGTTGTTTAATTAGCAGGCGGTTTTTTTATGGATTAAATTTGTAGGTTGGGCTATTTATAACCCAACTGTGGCCACACAATATATTTCAGTCACATTAATGTTCGCATTGAATTAAAATGCGTAGGTTTGGGATATTTATAACCTAACTAAATAATCCATAACACAAAAATCAATGACTATTATACAGAACTCAGGTTTGCTTAATAATTCACCGCCAATTATTGTTGGTGGTTTAGGTGGTAGTGGTACGCGTTTAATTGCCCAGTGTTTACAAACCCTAGGTTTTTTTATGGGCGAACATTTAAATCATGCCCAAGATAATTTATATTTTGGATTACTGTTTAAACGTCAGGATATTCTGAGATTATCTAAACCTGAATTCAGTGAATTAGTAGCAATATTTTACAATGCCACTTTTAAACTACAAGCTTTTGACCAGCAACAATTAGCATTAATTCAAGCAGCCTTAGCCTTAAAACCAAACCGTCCCCAATTACAACGCATAGTTAAATTATTAACTACTCAAACTTATGCAGCTAGAGAATATCCACTTTGGGGTTGGAAAGCCCCGAATACGCATTTAGTTTTAGCGCGATTAAATCAAGCCATACCGCAGATGCAATATATTTATGTAGCTCGCAATGGTTTAGATATGGCATACAGTAATAATACTAAGCAATTAGAACTCTGGGGAGAATTATTTTTTCCACAAGGCTATCAAATCACACCCTATTATCAATTAAAATATTGGTGTCTCGCCTATCAAAGATTATTGCAACAAGCAGCAACAATGCAGAATCGAGTTATGATTTTAAATTATGATGACTTTTGTGCCAATCCAAGCGCAGGCTTAAAACAATTAGCCACTTTTGTAGGTTATTCAATTACTGCAACTCAGCAACAACAACTATTGCAATTAATTACTGTTTCCAAAAGCACCAATAGATTTCACCAGTATGATTTAACTACATTAGATCCAGCAGATATTCAGTTGGTAAAAAAATTCGGCTTTCAAATTAATTAAATGACCCATTTACAACGATATTTTTTATGTATTGGCGCGCAAAAAGCTGGTACTACTTGGCTATATCAACAATTACATCGTCAAGCAAAAATTTATTTGCCACCTAGAAAAGAGTTGCATTACTTTGACAGTTTATATTTACCTGATTACCAAGAACGGTTTCGAAAACGGCGGTTAATAAGTCACAAAAATTTATTGCAACAATTAGATATTCAACATACTAGTACCGCAGATTATCTAAATTTACAATGGTCAGCCAATTATGCTTTGCAAACTGAATTAACTGATAGCTGGTATAAAAGTTTATTTCCCCAAACTGAACAATATATAGGTGAAATTACCCCCGCATATGCTTTATTGCCACAATTAGCTTTTCAACATATCCAAACCATAGCCCCAGAAGTTAAAATAATTTTTATTTTGCGTGATCCAGTTGCTAGAAGTTGGTCGCAAATTCGGTTTTTCAGTAAATTTTTTGCTAACAAAGATCTAACTAATTTAAACGCAGCATTAGAATTCAGTAATAGTCATGAATGTCATGCGCGTAGTAGTTATAATATAACTATTAATAACTTGGAAGCTGTATTTAAACCCGAACAAATAATGTTATTTTATTACGAAGATTTGTTTCAAGATCCTAAAAATTATTTAGCCAAAATTTGTGAATTTATTGGCTGTGAATTTGATCCTCAAGCCGCTGAAACAGATTTAAATACCAAAATATTTGCTTCAGATGAAATTGCTTGTCCAGCTAAATTGCACGCACATTTACAACATAAATATGCATATTTAATCCCCTACCTAGAACAAAAACTTGGTTATGTACCGGATGCATGGAAATATGGAACTTAATTTAACTACTGCTGCCGGTCAAATTTTAACTAATAACAGATTAGAATATGGACTCTTAATTTCCTCCAAGCATAAATTTATTTATCTGGATAATCCTAAAACTGGTTGTAGTTCTATTAAAGCAAGTTTAATTGAACTTGAATATCGCAATACTATCGATGAATTTAAAATTCCTACTGTTTGTGATGGCAATAATCAACGCCTAATTCATAATCGTGCAGAAATTCCATTTCAAAGTTTATCTGCTTTTAAGCAACATCCAGATCCATTAAAGTATTTAATTCAACAACAATATTATTTATTTAGCTTGGTTAGAAACCCATATACTCGTTTGCTTTCTGCTTATTACAATAAAATTGTGGGCAATAAACCACTTAAACAGCAAATTTTACGCTTACTATATAATAATAAGCCACAAGCTCTAACTACCTATGTTTCATTAGCGGAATTTATTCAAGTAATTTGCTCGCAACCAGTAACAACATTAGACCCACATTGGGGTTTGCAATCAAATTTGATTTTATTTAACGTATTGCAACATGATTTTATTGGTAAATTTGAAAATTATGCCCAAGATTATGTAACTATATTTACCCGTTTGTGTAATACTCAGCCAATTCCAAAATTACGCCATCGAAATTCCAACAACAAAAACTTATATACCACACCTATAACTGAATTAATTACACCCAGATTACAAGCAGCAATATACAAACAATATCAAGTTGATTTTGAAAATTTTGGTTATGCTTATAAATTACCAACTATATTTTAATTAGTGCAATAATATCATGTCTAATAATTTATCTATATTACCAAACTTTATTCTCATAGGTGCTGGTAAAGCTGGCACTTCATCCTTAGCGCATTATTTACGCCAACACCCAGATATATTTGTTTCTACACCTAAGGAATTAAATTATTTTGCTTTTACTGATGCAAATTTAGCGCAATATAATCTTGCAGATCAGCAATGGATTCAAAATTCTATAACTACTTTGGATGCTTATCAACAAAAGTTTTCTCAAGTAAAGCATGAAACTGCAATTGGCGAAGCTTCAGGAATTTATATGTTTCATCCACAAGCAGCTGCAAGAATTCAAGCTATGTTACCAGAAGTTAAACTTATGGCGATTTTACGCAATCCTATAGATAGAGCGTATTCTGGTTATCAAATGCATTTGCGTCGTGGTACAGAAACTAGAACATTTATGACTGCTGTGCAAGAGGATTTAACTGTTAATCCAAGACCTTACATGAAAGGCTGTTATTTACAAAAAGGTTGGTATTTTCAACAATTGGAAGTTTATTTTAAGTTATTTAAGCGTGAACAAATCCAGATTTTTTTGTATGAAGAATTATGTCAGCAACCACAACAATTATTACAACGTATGTATAGTTTTTTAAATGTTGATCCAGATTTTAAAGTTAATTTAGAACAAAAATTCAATGCTGCACCTAATTATACGGGGGCATTAACTTTAGCAGATAAACAACAATTATTAGCTTTATCGACTCCTGATATTATAAAATTACAAACCCTAATTCAGCGGGATTTATCTAGTTGGTTAAAATTTTGAATTCAAACACCCACGGCATTGTAACTTTAGCCGATGCAAATTATTTTTCAGGCTTGCAAAGTTTATATTATTCAGTACAAGCCTTATACGAGATCCCAGTATTATGCTTTGATATAGGTTTAAATTCAGAGCAAAAAGTTTGGATAGAATCTATGCCTAATCTTAGCTATGCACCGATACCAATTAATCCAGAAATTGATTTAATTAAGCAGCAATTAAGTGGCACTAAATTATTAGGCAAAAAAAATAAACGCATTTGGCCATTGTGGATTTGTCCGTGGTTAATAGCCGCAAGTCCATTTCAAAGAACTTTTTGGTTAGATTGTGATATTGTGGTTTTAAGAAACATCCAGCAATTATTTAATATGTTGGATTCAGGGCCAGTATTTACTTTAGAAAATCATGCACCGCAACACACACCAAATAAAGCTGAATTATATAATTTATTGCCAATACAACATTCAAAATTTGATGTACTTAAACCAACGGTAAATGGTGGCGTTTCAGGTTGGGATTTAGTTCGCGATCAGGAAATATTAGCTGCTTATAAATATCCAATTTTACAAGCTTGTGCTGATAATCGCATTGAAGCGGCTATTTCATGGCACGATCAAGGTGCATTAATTTGGGCAATTCAACAATATGCACTTGAAAACAGAGTCTTGGAAGATACTAATTGGAATTTATGTGTGCGTCATACGGCAGCTTGGAAAAAATCATATTTATGGAATCCAAAAACGGTGATTCAAGAATTGCGCGCAGATGTACCAGAGGCGAATTTATTGCATTGGAACGGTCAAAAAGTTCCTTGGACATAAAATAAAATGCCAATTTCTAAGCAATATCCAAGTTTATTTGTACATATTCCCAAAACTGGCGGAACTAGTATTGAAACTGCATTGCAAATGTTTTTTCCTTGGAAACTGGAAAATCAGCAACAATTATTTGGTTTAATTCAATCACCTATTTTAGTGCAACAAAACTTTTTAAGTAATTATTTACAACATTTAACTGCTACTGAAATTTTTGAATTACGTCCTGAAATTACAGATTTATTTAGCTTCGCTTTTGTACGCAATCCATGGGATAAAATGATAAGTATTTATAGTAATACTGATCCAAATTTAGTCCTTGAAGCTAGAAAGCAAGGTATTGAACTGCGAGGAATTTCATTTGCAGAATTTCTATATCGCACTGCTGAAATTGAACATATTCATTTACTATCGCAACATAAATTTATTTTAAATGCTGAAAATAAGTTGCAAGTAGATTTTGTGGGACGTTTTGAAACTTTAGCTACTGATTTTCAACAAGTATGTCAGCATTTAAGTATTCAATTGGATTTAGTGCATAAAAATGCATCTATACATAATAGTTATCGTCAATATTATGATGCTAATACAAGTAGAATTATTGCACAGCGTTATCAAGTAGATATTGAAATTTTCAAGTATCAGTTTTAAAAAAATCTACCAATCTAGTATCTTTTATTAGCAGTTGTTGTTGTAATTCTGCCTGAATTCTAGTTTTAGAATATGCTTGTTGGGCATAGTAAGCATGTAAATTATGTTGCTCTTGATATTCTGCATATAGTTTGCGCCATGTTTTACCAATGGCTTTAGGTAAGGTTGTGTTATTGCTATATGCCTTGCCACCGTTAATAATTTTATTACTGAATTGGCTGTAACTACGAATTGGAAAATGCAAAATTTCAATTAAATCTCGGGCAGTATTGAGAGGTTCTAAGCCTTCTATACGGTGATTTCCTTGTTTAACAATAACTTTTTTACTACCATGATGCGCAACTTTAGGCGGTAATGGATTTCCAAGTGGATTTAAAGAAATAACCTTTCTGTATTGCATATTGTTGTAAAATTGATTATCTAGATTTTTTTCCATGGGGATAAAATCATGTCTCTGAGCAATTAAGGTGTTAAATTCATTGTCAATATTATTAAATGTTTGGGTTAAATTTCCAGTTATTGGCCACCAAAATTCATCTGCATCATTATTAATTACCCAATCAGCTCCAAACTTTGTGTAAGCCAAACGTGCCATTCTAGTAACCCATGCATGCTGATTATAGTTATCTTCAGCTTCAAATATATAATGCACCAAACCTTGTTGAATATAAGGTTGTAAAATTTCTTTGCTTGCATCCACAGAATTATTATCTGTAACAATAAATAAATCTACTCCTTGAGCTAAATGAAACTCCAAATTAGCTTTTAAAATATCTTGTTCATCACGTACTAATAAAGTCATTACTAATTTCATTGGATTTCTTTAGTTGCAAAGCCAATTAATTCTAGCAATAATTCATCGCCAATAATTACGCTTTGTTGGTAACCACTGCAATCAATTAAAAAATTATATCTATATTCTTCTGCACACACAGTTAAAACTTGCAAGGCCATAAAATATTTATCTTTATCAGTTCTAAACTCAGTATTAGCTACTAATTCTTCTAAAAGCTTAGATAATTTATGCGTTTTACTATATGAACCAAACTTACTATATGTTTCTAACAAATGTTTAAACAATAATTCCAACATTTGTTGATAATGAAAACAATGAATTGAACAATCTTTAATTTTAGAAGTATTTAACACATCTAAGGTTAATGCATGTTCCCAAGCTTTACCCGCTAAATTTTCAATGTTTTCAAATTGTAGTAACTTGGTTTGATATAAATTATTAGTTGGCATGTATGGAGTTTAATTGTAATTGAAACTGCAAAATACTATAGTGTGATTTTGCAGGAAAATCTGTAAAATCATCCTATATTTAATTTATAATACAATTTCCATGCCATCATAGGAAACTTCAATTCCTGCATCAGTTAAAATTTGTCTAGGTTCTGAGTCTTCATCTAAAATTGGATTGGTATTATTAATATGAATCAAAATTTTTCTAGTTTCTGTTACTTGGTTTAATACTTCTAACATACCACCAGCACCAGATTGTGGCAGATGCCCAATTTCCCGTGCGCGTTTTGGGCTAATATTCTGACTACACATTTCGTCATCAGTCCAAAAAGTCCCATCTACTAATAAACAATCAACATCTTGCATAGCTTGCATTACATGAGGTTCTATTGCACCTAATCCTGGAGAATAAAACACTTTTTTGCCAGTGGAAATTTGTTCAATAATTACCCCAACATTATCGCCTAAATGTGGATCGTGTCGATGCGGTGAATATGGTGGAGCTTTGCTTTTTAAGGCTTGTGTATAAAAACGTAAATCGGCAATTTGTGGAATTTCAAAACTACTGCCATCAATCGGAATATCATGATGTTTCACAGTGCAATAGTCTTCTAGCATAGTGAATAATGGGAAGCCAGTGCTTAAATCTTGTTTTACCATTTCGGTACAGTAAATATCTAGCGGTTTGCCTTCACGTAACATCAATAAACCAGTGGTATGGTCGATTTGGCTGTCAATTAACATAATTGCTTTAATCCCAGTATCTCTAACTCCAGTTTTGGGTTGAATAGCTGGAAAATCAGATAATTGTTTAAGAATATCTGGCGAGACATTTAATAACAACCAATTTTTATCATCAGTGCTGACTGCGATTGAAGATTGGGTGCGAGTTTTGCCATTCATAGTTTTATCACGAATGCGTTTGCAATTATGGCAATTACAGTTCCATTGTGGAAATGCTCCACCTGCGGCTGAACCTAAAACATGTATTTTCATAGAATTTGTTTGTTATTTAGAATTAAGGGGGCGCATTAAATTAATAAAATCAGCGAATAAATGCTCTAAATCTTGCGGGCCTGGGCTAGCTTCTGGATGTCCTTGGAAACCAAATGCTGGCGCATCTAAATGTTTAATACCTTGTAAACTTTGGTCAAATAAAGATTTATGCGTTGCAAGTAAATTGTTTGGTAATGAATCTGTATCTACTGCAAAGCCATGATTTTGGCTGCTAATCATAACCTTGCCAGTGTTTATATCTTGGACTGGATGATTTGCGCCATGGTGTCCAAATTTCATTTTTAAAGTTTTCGCACCGCTAGCTAAAGCAAGTAATTGATAACCTAAACAAATACCAAACATAGGGATTTTTTTGGTAAGTAAAACTTTAATCGCATTAATAGCATAATCACAAGGTTCTGGATCACCAGGGCCATTAGATAAAAATACCCCATCTGGATTCATAGCTAATACTGCTTCAGCACTTGTAGTTGCTGGAACTACAGTTACTCTACAACCATGTGCAACTAATAAACGTAAAATATTGCGCTTGATACCAAAATCATATGCTACTACATGAAAATCTAATTGCTTGCCAGTTTCATGTCCAGTTGTTAAATTCCAAGTGCTTTCTGTCCATGCATAGTTAACTTTAGTGCTGACTTCTTGAGCTAAATCTAAACCCTGCAAACCAGAAAATTTTGCTAATGCAGTTTCTGCTTGAATTAAATCTAATTTTTTACCAGTAAGAATACAGCCGCGTTGCGCACCTTTAGCACGTAATAAACGGGTTAGCTGTCTGGTATCAATGTCAGCAATTGCAACTACTTTATGCTGTTGTAAATACTCAGATAATGATTG
Source organism: Methylococcaceae bacterium (assembly GCA_030627285.1). GTDB lineage: Bacteria > Pseudomonadota > Gammaproteobacteria > Methylococcales > Methylomonadaceae > WTBX01. Next base: position 8,748 of record DAOUSJ010000073.1, read on the forward strand.
TTGCATGCGCCAATTACTAGCTAATAAAGGTAAATCACGGATTACTAAACCACTAGCATAAACTTGCTTGGATTCATTATCTTCATCGATAGTGCCACAATTACCAATATGTGGATAAGTTAAAGTGATAATTTGCCGCGCATAAGAAGGGTCACTTAAAATTTCTTGGTAACCAGTTAAAGCTGTGTTAAATACCACTTCACCTACAATACAGCCTTCTACACCAATAGATATGCCTTCAAAGACACTGCCATCTTCCAAAACTAACCATGCAGATTGATTCAAAATTATTCCTCAGTTGACCAAAATAGCAAAAATAGGCTTGATTCTACCACTTGTTAAGCATTTAGTGGACTTGGATTTTTGTTTTAATTAATTTGTTCTGATAAATTTTATTGGTTTGCTTTGTCATTTAGTTGTCATATTAACCCTGCACAATATCAACATCTTATAAACTCGTAGCTGTGTGAGTATAACAATGTTTAAAATTAAATTATTAGCAAGTGCATTAGGCATGACTACTATTGCTTTTTTTAGTCAGTCTGTTAATGCAGTGC
>DAOUSJ010000002.1 GCA_030627285.1 Methylococcaceae bacterium
AAACTTAAACAATTAACAGAAAGCGAGAAATGCCAATATCACAAAGCATGTTCACAACGTAACCATAATAGGGTGTTGTTATCATGCTTGGTTATCTTTAAAGATTTATGCAACTAAAGTAAAATCAACTCTTTATAAGGTTGGAAATAACTTGTTTTTTAACTATTTGAGTAAAGAGCTAAAATATCCAAGTATTCAAGCCTATTTTAGTTATTAGCGAAAGTCCTAACATTTATATAGCTAGCATTATTTGTTGCACTCGGAACTTCTAGCAGTTTAGCAACTATTCCAATAGCACTTGACACTCTAAAAAACAATTTACAAATTAATAAAAATGTAAGTGATTTAATTATTCCATTGGGCTTTACCATTAACCCACCTGGAGTAGTATTACATTTTTCCATTGCTAGCATCTTCATGGCACAAATTTATGGCATTGAATTAGGTGTTAATGAAATTAGTATGGTTTTTATAGGCTCTATTTTAGCTGGACTTGCAGCCTCCAGCGCACCAGGAATTGTAGGCTTAAGTATGATCGCTATGATTTTGGATCCTTTAGGCTTACCTACACATGTAGCTATTATTTTGTTATTAGCAATAGACCCAATCGTAGATCCTATTTTGACCGCCTTAAATGTACATGCAAATTGCGCTATGACTGTCTTTGCTGATAACACTCACAAGCAAATTACTGACGAAGAAACTAATATTTAATTAATGCGGAGCCCCAAGTAAATCCAGCACCAAAAGCTTCCAACAATAATACTTGACCACGTTGAATACGCTCATCACGTACTGCTTCATTAAGAGCTAATAAAACTGAAGCTGAAGAAGTGTTACCTTGATGCTCCAAAGTCACAACCACTTGATCCATAGACATTTTCAACTTCCGCGCGGTAGCTGCAATAATCCTATTATTCGCTTGATGTGGAACCAACCAATCTATATCAGTTTTATCCATATTATTTGCCATTAAAGTTTCTTCAACAATCCTACCTAAAGTATTTACTGCTATTTTAAATACTTCATTACCTCGCATTTTAATAAAGCCATCCTGTTTCGGATTCGAAGTTGCTCTAGGATTTGGACAATATAATAAATCTTCATATTCACCATCTGAATGAATATGGGTAGACAAAATTCCAGCCTCATCAGATGAATCTAATAACACTGCTCCAGCACCATCACCAAATAAAATACAAGTGCTTCTATCAGTCCAATCCACTAATCTGGAACAAACCTCTGAACCAACCACTAAAACTTTATCCGCCGCGCCAGTTTTAATAAATTTATCCGCAATACTTAAAGCAAAAATAGCCCCAGAACAAGCAGCTTGAATATCAAACGCAACACAATTTTGAATACCTAAACGTTGTTGCAATAAACATGCAGTACTTGGATAAACACGCTCTGGTGTGCCTGTAGCTACAATAATTAAATCAATTTCTCCAGCTTCAATTCCACCAGCTTCAATAGCTTGCAATGCAGCTACTTCCGCCATCGAAGCACTAGTTTCATCCGCAGCCGCAATACGTCTACTTTTAATCCCAGTACGTTCAATAATCCAATCATCCGATGTATCTACATGCTGAGATATATCTTCATTTGTACGTACAGTTTCTGGAAGATAACCACCAGTACCAATTACTCTGGAAAATCTATTCATGCATTCTCTCTACTGGTTAATATATCCGCCATTTTGTCACTAATTTTGCGAATCACATCTTGTGTAATTTCCACTTCAGCTAAATGAATCGCAGTTTCAAAAGCTAACGCATCCGCACCACCATGGCTTTTAATTACCAAACCACGTAAACCTAAAAAACTCGCACCATTATATAAACGTGGATCAACTTTCTGCTTGAAAGACTTCAATACTGGATAAGCAATTATTCCCAAACATTTTGTCAGCAAGTTTTTAGCGAAAGCTTCTTTTAACGCAATGCCAAACATTTTGGCAACACCTTCAATTGACTTCAAGGCTACATTACCCACAAAACCATCAGTAACAATTAGGTCTACTTTTTCAGAACCTGCATTTAAAGAATTTCCTTCCACAAAACCTATGTAATTCAACTTAGAATCTTCTAATAATTTTGCAGTATCTTTTACCTGTTTATTACCTTTTACCGCTTCTGAACCAATATTTAACAAGCCAACTTTTGGATGCTCAATATTATCCAAAGCTTTCACTAACTCATTACCCATTAAGGCAAATTCAAATAATTGTTTAGCACTACAATCCACATTCGCGCCTAAATCTAACGCATGCGTATGCCCATAAATAGACGGCAAACTAGATAAAATAGCTGGTCTATCAATACCTGGTAACATTTTTAATACAAAGCGAGCGGTTGCCATTAATGCGCCAGTATTGCCAGCACTAACACAAGCATCAGCTTTGCCATCACGAACTAAATTAATTGCCACCCGCATAGAAGAATCTTTTTTATTTTTCAATGCTTTAGATGGTGATTCATCCATTTCCACTTTCTGTGAAGCATGTTGAATCATGATTCTATCTGCAAATTCAGATAACGTAGATGCTAATTTAGCCTGTAATTGATTTTCATCACCGACTAGAATTAATTTTAAATTTGGATTAGCTTTTAGACAAGCTATAGAGGCTGGAACAGTGACATCAATGCCAACATCTCCTCCCATAGCATCAATTGAAATTGTGCAACTCATGCTTTTAAAAATCCCAAAATGTTGGAAGGAATAAAATAAAAATGTAGAACCTTTAACTTACAAAGTTCAGCTCTACAATTTTGCTAATAAAACTTTGATTTGTTAATCAATGTTATTAACTACGATTTGGCGACCTTTAAAAAAACCTTCTGGAGTCATATGATGACGTAAATGCACTTCACCAGTTATAGTATCCACAGACAAAGTTTTGCTTTTTAAAGAATCATGTGAACGACGTTGACCACGTCTTGAGCGGGTAACTTTACTTTTTTGTACTGCCATAATTAATCTCCATTAAATTTAAGTTGTGCTAAAACAGCAAAAGGATTGGGTTTTGTTGCTACTTGCTCATTAGCAGCAAGATTTTTTTTATCAGCATAATTTGAAATACAAGCATGCTCATGTCTAGGAAAATCTGGCAAAGCTAACAATATTTCATCTTCAAGCATTAAAACTAAAGAAACTTTTTCTGCTTCCAGTAATAATGGTTCATATTCAGCCGCCAACAAATCAGCCTGTTCCAAAGATTTTATTATTGCCAAATTAATTTTAATTGTATTAGACCACACCATCGGAGCTAAACAATTTTGACAAATCAATTCCAAATTTGCTTGTAAATGCCCCTCAATAGTTGCTAAGCGGCGTTCTTTTTTAAAATTAAGCTCAATTTCAAGCAGCGAATCATCATTAGCTAAATAACTAGCCAAACGTTTAAATTCACTTATTGGTAATACACCTTGCAATTGGCGTTGCCGTTCAGCAAATGCTAACGGGTCTATAAAATTCGGCATTCTATTTAACATAACCTTGATATTATATAGATGATAGTTGATTTTATCAATTATAGCCTGTAAGCAATTTATTAACTTTATCAATACTTACAGCACATTCTTCAAGACTTTTATATACTTGTTGCTTGAGATCCCAACTAATATCTTGGCTGTAAATCTTTTTTTGCGCGGCTTGATTTAAAAACTTGCATTTATCATGCATAATCGCCTCTGCATCTAACAAATTATCATATGTAGCTACAGAAAAATCAATCTCTGTTAACCACATAATTTGGGTTGACAAAGAGTTTTGCTGTTTAAAAATTGCTTCAATTTCATTGGTTCCCATAATTTCATATATTGATCTACAACTAAAAACACTGCTCAGCATTAAAGTTGTAATGAGAGGGATACGCATAATTAAATTTTGGTGGTTGGAAACAATCTTTGAAAATTTATAGTCGATTGTCGGGCAATTTCTTCCACACTGGTATTACGCAATTCAGCTAATTTTTCCGCTACATAACTAACATATTGTGGATAATTAGATTTTCCACGCATTGGTACTGGAGCTAAATAAGGTGCATCAGTTTCAATTAAAAACCTATCAGCTGGCACTTTAATAGCAACTTCTTGAATGGCTTTAGCATTTTTAAAAGTTACAATTCCAGAAAAAGAAATATAAAAATTAAGTTCTATAGCTTGTTGTGCAAACTCCCAATCTTCACTAAAACAATGGATAATTCCACCTACAGTTGATGCTCCTTCTGTAGCTAGTATTTGTAATGCCTCCATACCAGCAGCACGCGTATGAATAATTAAAGGTTTATGTAGTTGTTTTGCAACTTGAATATGAGTTTTAAATTGTTGCTGCTGCCAAGTTAAATCCCCTGTACTCCGAAAATAATCTAAGCCAGTTTCACCAATCGCAATAACTTTATCATCACTAGCAAATTTTAATAATTCAGCAGCTGTTAAAGTAGTTTGCGGTTGCACATTTGGATGTACGCCCACAGATAAAAACACTTCTGGATATGTTTGCACCAAAGCCAACATCTCTGGATATGTTTCCAAATCTATGGAAATACACAACATTTGTTGAATTTTAGCGGCTTTAGTAGCAAGCATAAATTTAGCAAAATCATTCTGATATGAATTTAAATCAAGTAAATCTAAATGGCAATGTGAGTCTATAAACATAATAATTAAAGGTATGAAAATTTACATAGTATATGTTGAACGATCTAGCTCTAATGCGCCAGCTAAATAAGTTTCGATTTTAGATTTAACCTGACCTTGATCTTTTAATTGAATCCCAATACCAGCAACATTGCTACTATCAAATCCCTCAGGAGTTTTCCAAATAACATTGCCTGCAATAGGTAAGCGTTCTTTATTATCCATTAAAATCAATATCATTAGCACTTCTTCACCTAATTTATAAATCCGTTTTGTAGGAATAAATAAACCGCCATTAATAATAAAAGGCATGTAAGATTTATATAATTGTTTTTTATCTTTAATGGTTAAAGTGGCAATATTTGGCTGTTTCTTTTTCGGTGGAGCATTATCTACCATTTTTTATTTACCTGTATTCAGAGCTGCCCATTGAAGCAAAATATTTTCAAATAACAATTGTTTATTTACCTGTGTATGCATTTGCTGCTGACTCTGCAATAACAAATCATAAAACTTATAAATTTTTTGCGGATTTAATTTTATCGCTAAAGCTTGTAAGTCTAGTTTAAAATCAGAGTTTTCTAAGTAATTACTGCCACAATCAAAGCTACATTTTATAATATCTGCCACCCAAGTTATAATCCATCTCAAAATTGGTATATTTTGTAAAGCAGCCCATACTGATGCAATTTCTAATACTGCGGCTGAAAATTTTGTTACGCTTAACCATAAATTAAAATGCTTAGTTCTATCCATCAATATATCTGTTTGAGCATATTGCTGGGCTAATAATGGCGCACCTTGGGCAAGATTTAACAATAATTGCGGATTTGGATGCGAAACCTGATGCTTTAACCAATTAATTGCCATTATAGCCGCTGGTTTATGTACGGTTATTTTTTGACATCGACTAATAATAGTTGCTGGCAATAAACTTGGCTGCGTAGCAATTAAAATAAAACAAGTGCGCTCATTCGGTTCTTCTAAACATTTCAATAAACTATTTGCAGCTGCCAAATTCATAACATCCGCAGGATAAATTAATACTACCCGATGTGATTCAAATTGGGGCTTTAAACTTAATCGTATAATTAATGTGCGGATTTGCTGAATTTGAATATATTTGGCTTCAGATTCAGGCCGAATAGTAATCACATCTGGATGAGTTTGAGCAACAAACAACTTACAACTATAACACTTAGCACAATAAAATCCAGTGTGCATAGAATTTGGACAAACCAATGTTTGCGCAAATTGCCGCGCTAAAATTAATTTACCTAAACCTTGTAATCCAGAAATTAATAGACTTTGTGGCGGACGCTGTTGCTGCATATAATTGCTTAATATCTGCCAATTTTCTTGTTGCCAAGGTAAAACTTCGGGTCGCATAAATTTAAAACAATTTGGTTATTAACTCATGAATATTGTTTTGCACCACGGTTAAGTTTTGTGTCGCATCAATAATTTTAATTCTGTGTGAATTAGCTTCAGCTTGACGTAAATACATGGTACGTACATTCTGAAAAAACTCTAATTGTTCTTGTTCAAAACGATCTAAGGCAGCTCGTTGTTTAGCTCTGCGTAAACCTAATTCAATTGGAGCATCAAGTAGCAAGGTTAAATCAGGCTTTAAATCTTGTTGTACAAACTGTGCCAACCAAGTAATTGCAGATAAATCCATATTTCTGCCGCCACCTTGATAAGCATAAGTTGAATCAATAAACCGATCGCAAAGCACCCATTTGCCTTGACTTAAAGCTGGTTTAATTACTTGTTGAATATGTTGTGATCTAGCTGCAAAAACCAATAATAACTCAGTGGCCTCACTAATAGTTTCAGTATGAACATCCAACAATAACCTGCGAATTTTTTCCGCTACCTCAGTACCTCCAGGTTCACGAGTTACACAAACTTCAAAACCTTGTGCAACTAAGAATTTTTGGATAAATTCCAAATTTGTGGTTTTTCCCAGACCTTCACCACCCTCCAAACTAATAAACTTTCCTAGCTTCATGGTTTTTGTCCACGTTGATAACGATTCACTGCTTTATTATGTGCTTTTAAAGTTGCTGAAAAAATATGCGATCCATCCCCATTAGCTACAAAAAATAAACTATCGCCTGCGGCTGGATGCAAAGCTGCATAAATAGCTTCTTTACCAGCTGACGCAATTGGAGTTGGCGGTAAGCCTTTAATAACATAGGTGTTATAAGGTGTAGGTTTCCGCAAATCTTTATACCTAATATCTCCATCATAAAAATCTCCCATACCATAAATAACCGTAGGGTCAGTTTGCAATAACATTCCTAAGCGTAATCTACGCACAAATACACCAGAAATTAAATCTCGCTCAGATTCTACCGCAGTTTCTTTTTCAATTATGGAAGCTAAAATTAAGGCTTCATAAGCAGTTTTAATAGGTAAATCAGCGGATTTTTGTTGCCATTGTTGAGCTAATATTTTTTGCATTTTTTTATACGCACGTTCTAATACACCAAAATCTGCAGTATTGCGATCAAAAAAATACGTATCTGGAAAAAATAAACCTTCTGGATGGCTATATTTAGATTCTAATTTAGCCATGATTGCAGCATCATCCAAAGTACTTAGAGTTTGTTGCAAATGTGAATTCTTCGCTAAATGTTGCCGAATTTGCTTGAAATTCCAACCTTCTGGAAAAGTAATTGAATATTGCTTGGATTTACCACTAGCAAATAAATTTAATAATTGTTGCGTAGTTAAACCTGCAGTTAATTCATATTCACCAGCTTTTAAACGATGCGCAAGTTTATTTTTATACGCCAAAATTTTAAACCAATACGGATTAATGCTAATTTGTTGCTGTTGCAAAGCAATAATAATGTTATTAAATGAAGTACCTTTTTTGATTTCAAATACTTGTTTTTGATGCACTACTGTAGTTGTGTGTACAGATTGATATTCTATCCAACCCCAAAACCCCGCAACCACGCATAAAAATGTTAATAATTTAATAAATGTCCACATAAAATTGCTGTTTATAATTAGTTAAAGCATCTTGAAACTGTTGTGTAATTGCTCTTTGATTAAATAATCTATCTACTAAGTTTTTTACCGGCCAAATACCAATTACTGAATTAGTCATAAAAATTTCATCAGCAGCAAATAACTGCGTTATTGAACAACGTGCTTGTATGATTTGAATGTCGATTTTTTGAGCCGTTTGCAATATGAAATTGCGCATAATACCAGCAATACCAGCTTGCTCTAAGCTAGGTGTATATAAAATTTTATCGCGTATAAAAAAAATATTTGTCATTGTACCTTCAATAACATTACCATCAATATCTAACATGACACCTTCTTGGATTTCAGTATCATTCCATTCAGATCTAGCTAATACTTGTTCTAAACGATTTAAGTGTTTAATGCCAGCTAAACTAGGATTTAAGCCCAAACGTTGCTGGCAAATTCGCACATTAATTCCCAGTTTTTGGAAATCACTTGAATAATCAGGGTAAGGATGTAATGAAAAAATACGGGTAACTTGTATTGGCTGGGGTTGTTGATAACCACGCCCTCCAATCCCGCGAGTTAAGATGATTTTCAACACTCCATGTTCACAATCTTTACTTAATTTATCCGCTTCAAAAATTAATAATTCTACAGCTGGCATTGGTAAGCGTAATTTTTTACAGCCTAATGTCAAACGTTGCAAATGCTCATCTAAGAAGAGTAATTGCCCATTGATAATTTCTAGAGTTTCAAAAACTCCATCTCCATATTGAAATCCACGATCAGATACTGATAACTGTGTTTGATATTGTCCATTGATTAACAGCAAATCAATCTCAACAATTATTGATAACGTTTAAATACTAATGAGCCATTAGTGCCACCAAAGCCAAATGAATTCGACATTGCAAGTTCCATATGCATGTCTCTAGCTATATTTGGCACAAAATCTAAATCACATTCAGGATCTGGATTATCTAAATTTATTGTCGCCGGAGCTACTTGATGCTTCAAACTTAAGGCAGTTAATACAGCTTCAATACCACCTGCTGCACCTAATAAATGACCTAACATAGATTTAGTGGAACTAATTGCAACATTATAAGCATGTTCACCTAAGGCTGCTTTCATAGCTTGAGTTTCGCCTAAATCTCCTACTGGTGTAGAAGTTCCATGCGCATTAATATAATCTATTTGGTCTACATTTACTTTTGCATCGCGTAAGGCATTACGCATACAACGAGCCGCACCTTCTCCACCTGCTGATGGGGTGGTAATATGATAAGCATCACTGCTCATACCATAACCGACTACTTCTGCATAAATTTTCGCCCCACGAGCTTTTGCATGTTCTAATTCTTCTAATACAACTACACCTGCGCCGTCACTTAAAACAAAACCATCACGATCTAAATCCCATGGTCGACTAGCAATTTGTGGGTTATCATTACGTCTAGATAAAGCACGTGCCGATACAAATCCACCCATAGCTGTAGCTGAACTAGTACATCTTTCTGCGCCACCTGCGATCATGACATCAGCATCACCATATTTAATTAACCGCATAGCATCACCAATATTATGCGTGCCAGTAGTACAAGCAGTTACGATGGCAAAATTTGGGCCTTTCAATCCATATTTAATGGATAAATTACCTGCAATCATGTTGATAATATTACCAGGCACAAAAAATGGTGAAATGCGTCTGTGACCTTTGGCATCATAAGTGGCATAACATTCTTCAATCCCTGTAATACCACCAATCCCTGAACCAATCGCAATCCCAATGCGTTCTGCATTTTCTGCTGTAACTTGAATACCAGAATCTTCTATAGCTTGACAACCTGCTGCAATTCCATAATGAATAAAACCATCCATACGTTTAGCATCTTTTAACGGTATGTATTGCCCAATATCAAAATTTCTAATCACTCCGCCAAATGTAGTGGCAAATGCTGAAATGTCAAAAGAATCAATCGGACTAATACCACTTTTACCATTAATAATCCCATCCCAAGTATCGGCTACATTATTGGCTAAAGGGGTTACAGCACCTAGTCCAGTGATAACAACTCTACGTGTACTCAAAATATTTTCCTTAAAATTACCAGAAAATCAGTGGGTATTTCACCACCCACTTAAATGTAAAACTTTAATCTATTTATGTATTTTTACTAATGTAATCAATGGCTGCTTGTACAGTAGTTATTTTTTCAGCTTCTTCATCTGGAATTTCAGTTTCAAATTCTTCTTCAAAAGCCATAACTAACTCCACTGTATCTAAAGAATCAGCGCCAAGATCATCAACAAAAGAAGCTGCGTTTACTACATCTTCTGCGTTTACACCTAATTGTTCAATGATTTGAGCTTTAATACGTTCTTCAATGGTACTCATGTTATTATTTTCCTCAACTAACTTAGTGGTTATTCTAAGAGTTAGTTATATAGTTAATCTTAAATTTAGACCTGCTTACACCAGCAACCCAGATAGCAGGATGGATGAATTATACTTGATATTATAACAAAGTCACACAATTAGCTCATAAACATGCCGCCATTGACGTGTAAGGTCTCACCTGTAATATAAGCGGCTCCTTCAGAGGCTAAAAAAGCTACCGCATGCGCAATTTCTGTAGCTTGCCCTAAACGTGATAAAGCAATTGAATTTAACAAAACTTGTTTATGTTCAGCAGTTAATTCACGGGTCATATCAGTATCAATAAAACCTGGTGCCACTGTATTTACAGTAATATTACGTGAACCAACTTCTTTTGCCATTGATTTTGCAAAACCCACCATACCTGCTTTAGAAGCCGCGTAATTTGTTTGTCCTGCATTACCTGTAGATCCAACCACCGAAGCAATATTAATAATCCGACCTGTCTTAGACTTCATCATGCCACGTAATACTGCTTTACTCATCCGAAAAATTGAAGTTAAATTAGTGTCAATAATATCTTGCCACTCCTCTTCTTTCATTCGCATCAATAAATTATCGCGCGTAATTCCAGCATTATTCACTAAAACAGCTGGCGCACCAATAGTAGTATTAATAGTTTTCATTACTGTTACAACCGAATCCAATTGCGCCACATTCAACTTCATACCTTGACCATTTGCCGCCAAATAAGTAGAAATAGCTTCCGCACCAGCATCTGAAGTAGCAGTTCCAATTACAAAAAAACCATCTTGAACTAAACGTTCTGCAATTGCGCGCCCGATACCACGACTTGCCCCTGTAACTAAAGCAATTTTTTTATCCATTTAATTCCTCCAATACCTTATCTAAACTTTTAGGATCATATATAGTGTTATGACTTGCCGCTTTAACAATACGTTTATTCAAACCCCATAACACTTTACCAGGCCCAAACTCAATAAAATGTTGCACACCTTGCAAATGCATAAATTTCACACTTTCAACCCAACGCACAGGCTTATATAATTGTGTAGTCAAAGCTGCACGAACACCATCTAATTCAGTATGTACACTTACATCCACATTATGCACCAGCTGAATCTTAGGCAATTGCAATGCAACTGTTTGCAAAGCTAACGCCAATTTTTCCGCCGCTGGCTGCATTAAAGCACAATGCGAAGGCACACTTACAGGTAATTTCAATAATCTACGCGCCCCAGCAGTTTTTAATTTCAACATTGCAATTTCAACCGCAGCAGTCTCACCAGCAATCACAACCTGACCAGGAGCATTAAAATTAACTGCTGACACTATTGCATTTTCTGCTTGTGCAATTTGTTGACATACTGCAACTACAGCCTCATCATCCAAACCTAAAACTGCTGCCATCGCACCCACATTTGCAGGTACAGCTGCTTGCATTAATTGTCCACGCAAAGTAACTAATTTAATTGCTGTAGCAAAATCTAATGCTTCCGCAACTACCAAAGCCGTATATTCACCTAAACTATGCCCTGCAACCCAATCAGGTCTTACAGCACTTTGTTGACACCAAACTTTCCAAACTGCAATTCCAGCAGCTAACATTGCCGGTTGCGTATACTGAGTTTCATTCAAACTTTCTGCATCATTTTGACTGATTTTCCATAAATCTAACGCCAAACTATCTGATGCTTGTTCAAAAACTTCTTTTACCACTGGGTAAACTAAAGCTAATTCTTTTAACATACCCACCGATTGTGAGCCTTGCCCAGGAAATACACAGGCAACTTTATTGTTTTTATTATCCATATTTTTCTAAATAGCTATCATCACATATACAAGGACAACAGGTTATAATCGACCCAAAATTATAGCAGGATTAAAATCTATCTGTTTCTAAAGAATGTGTTTTTATGGTTTCAATAAACTATCTTGTGGTGCTTGAGATTCATCTAATTTAGGAAAATCCTGTGTATAATGCAAACCCCTACTTTCCTTACGCTGTTGCGCACAACGTACAATTAATTCAGCCACAATAAGTAAATTTCGTAATTCTAATAAATCACTAGTAACCCGAAAATGCCCATAATATTCATTGATTTCATCTTTTAATAATTCAATCCGCCGCAATGCCCTACTTAAACGTTTATTAGTGCGCACAATTCCCACATAATCCCACATAAAACGCCGCAATTCATCCCAATTATGCGACACTACAACCTCCTCATCTGAATCAATTACTTGCGACTCATCCCAAGCTGGAAGCTGTAAATTAGGTGTAGATAAAGTCTTTAATTCTGCCAAAATCGCTTGACTAGCACGTTCTGCAAATACCAAACATTCTAATAATGAATTACTCGCCATCCGATTCGCACCATGCAAACCTGTACTTGCAACTTCACCAATCGCATATAATCTAGCAATATCAGTCCTAGCATAACTATCTGTTACTACACCGCCACAAGTATAATGCGCTGCCGGCACTACTGGAATTGCCTGTTGAGTAATATCAATATTTAAACTTAAACATTGCTGATAAATAGTTGGAAAATGCTGCTGAATAAATTCAGAAGTTTTATGACTCACATCCAAATACACACAATCTATCCCATTAGTTTTCATTTCATTATCAATCGCTCGCGCTACAATATCACGTGGAGCTAAATCTCCACGCGCATCATAATTATGCATAAATGTTTTTCCATTTGGCAAAATTAATTTTCCACCTTCACCACGCAAAGCTTCACTAATTAAAAATGAACGCCCATTGGGATGATACAAACAAGTCGGATGAAACTGCATAAACTCCATGTTCCTAACACTACAACCAGCTCTCCAAGCTAATGCAATCCCATCACCAGTAGAAATATGCGGATTACTGGAATACAAATAAACTTTACTAGCTCCACCTGTAGCTAAAACCACACATTTCGCCGCTATAGGTTGAACCTGTTGGATTTCGGTATTTAAAACATATGCACCTAATATTTCCGCCTCAGAAGCACCTAATTTTTTAGCATTAATTAAATCTATTACATTATGATGTTCTAATAAGGTTATATTCGGATGTTCTTGAGCGCGTTCAATTAACGAAACTGAAATAGCTTTCCCAGTTGCATCAGTTACATGCACAACTCTTCTATGTGAATGTCCACCTTCACGATTTAAATGTAATTTTTGCTCACCTGTTTGCGACATTTCTTGGGTAAATGCAACCCCTTGTTTACACAACCATTCAATACTTTTACGACCAGCCTCAACAGTTAAACGCACAATTTCTTCATCACATAAACCAGCGCCAGCATTTAAAGTGTCTTTAACATGCGATTCCACTGAATCACTTTGGTCTAATACTGCTGAAATACCTCCTTGAGCATAATAAGTGCTACCAGAAACTAAAGAAACTTTAGATAAAACTACCACTGAAACATGATCTGCTAATTTAAGGGCTAAGCTTAAGCCAGCTCCTCCGCAGCCAATAATTAAAACATCGTAAGATTCATACTTATTCATAAATTTGGAATGTAACTTAAACTTTATTAAAGTAGCCCAATGACTACGGTTTATGGATAATAACGGCTTTTAATCCAAAACAAAATATTTTTGTGTTTATAGAACTTATACAAATAAATTTTGTCAATTTTTACTAATACCTCAAATATGAAGCAGGCAGCAAAATTTAGTGAGCAATTAGATCAAGATTTAGTTGCACGAGTACAACAAGGTGATAAAGCTGCTTATGACGTATTAGTAATAAAATATCAACATAAAATCATTAACTTAGTCAATGTTTATGTTAAAGATCATAGTGAAGCCCAAGATGTTGCTCAAGAAACATTCATTAAAGCCTATCGAGCTTTAGGAAATTTTAGAGCTGAAAGTGCGTTTTACACTTGGTTATATAGAATTGCAGTTAATACTGCCAAAAATTATTTATTATCTAGATCCCGTAGAAATTCAAATTTTCAGGTTGATATTAATGATGCTGAACAATTAGAAAACAATCCGCAATTAAAAGGCATGGATACACCCGAACATTTGTTAATGAATGATGAAATAATAACCGTAATTAACAACGCAATTGAAGCGTTACCTGAAGAAATGCGCTTAGCAATTCAACTCAGAGAATTTGAAGGTTTGAGTTATCATGAAATTGCTGACACTATGAATTGCCCAGTTGGTACCGTAAGATCACGCATTTTTAGAGCGCGTGAAGCCATAGATAATAAATTAGCTCCCCTGCTTGATAAAAGGTAATTTTCAATGGAAAACATACATCAAAAAATCTCTCAGTTTTTAGATGACGATTTAAATTTGGAAGAAAGTTTAGAGTTATGCAAACTAATTCAACAAAACCCCGAATTACAACAAACTTTATATTCCTATCAAACTACACAAGAAATTTTAACAACCAAAACAGTTCCTAGTCCAAATCCAAATTTTCTGAATTCAATCCAGAATAAATTACACTCTGAAGTTAATTATTTAATTCCTAAAACGCAAAAACCAACCACATATAAGCCCCCAAATCCAACTTTAATTACTACTTTAGCAGCATCAATAGCGACTTTATCAGTGTTAATTTTTAATCATACTATAGAAACCCCAACACCAATACAGACTCAACCCATTGCGACATTAAAAGTTAACAATGAATTAGCCCAACTTTCTATATCTGAATTAAACTCCAAAAATTCAACTAGATCCCACACTCAATATACTACACAATATTTTAAACCGTATAATAACCAATATTTCTCTATTAACAATCCTGCTGCATTTAAAGTTTCTGTTAAAAAAGCCAACTATTTGCACAAATAACCAGACTTAATAGGCATTATTATGCGTACCTACAGATTATTTACCTTAATTTTTTTGCTAATATTTCAACCATTAGCTCAAGCAAATTTACCCGACTTTACTCAAATGGTACGTGAAAATAGTGCTACAGTAGTCAACATTAGCACTACTAATCAACAAAATAATGTTACCTCTGAAAATAATAAATCTTTAGGTACTGGCTTCATAATTTCCAAAGATGGCTATATTTTAACTAATAGACATGTAATCCAAACTGCAGATAAAATAATTGTACGATTAAAAAACCGACAAGAATTTGTGGCTAAATTAATTGGCTCTGATGAGCGTACCGACACTGCATTACTAAAAATATCAGCCAACAATTTATCCAGCATAAAAATTGGCATTCCAGAAAATTTAGAAGTTGGTGCATGGGTAATTGCTATTGGCTCGCCATTTGGATTTGAACAATCCGTCACTGCTGGCATTGTTAGCGGCAAAGGTCGCAATTTACCTTCTGAAAATTATGTACCTTTTATTCAAACTGATGTAGCTATTAATCCTGGCAATTCAGGTGGACCATTATTCAATTTGGCTGGCGAAGTAATTGGTATTAACTCCCAAATTTATAGCAATTCAGGCAGTTATGCTGGAATTTCATTTGCTATTCCAATCAATGTAATTATGAATGTAGTTACACAATTGAAAAAAACTGGCAAAGTTTCCAGAGGTTGGATGGGAGTGAATACCAAAGATGTCAGTTGGGATTTAGCCAATTCTTACAAAATGTCAAGAGCGTATGGAGCCTTAATTACTGCCGTTATTCCTGCAAGTCCAGCAGCGAAAACAAATTTTGCAGTAGGAGATATTATCACTCATTTTAATGACGAAATCATCGAAACTGCTAGTGAATTAAGCCCTAAAATAGGTTTAATGACTACTGGTGAAATTGTTAATATTGACATTATTCGTCAAGGTAAAAATCAAACTTTAGAACTAGAAATTGGTTTGCTGCCTCCAAAAAATTCAGAAATTGATAATCAACAAACCATTGCACAACTGGATTTGACAGCAAGTAATTTAACCGCTGCCGATAAAGAAATTTTAGATATTAGTCAAGCTGGTATTTTAATTCGTTCAGTACAATTAGGTGGAATTGCATTTCAAGCTGGAATCCGTGCGGGTGATGTTATTTTAAATATTCAAAATAACTTAATTCAAAATTTCAATGACATTAATCGAGTGTTAAACACTAGCCCTAAACTACAAACCGTCACAATTCTAGTACAAAGACATGGAAATAGACTCTTTTTGCCTGTTAAATTATTTTAATTTTTAAATAAATTAATTAAAAGTTAGAGCTAAATAACAAAAAACAAATTTATTTTGGGTTCAAACAATTGATTTTATTAATTTTACCTTGCAAGCCAACAATATCTGCCAAAATATTTTTTGAATTAAAAAAAATATTTTTTCCAATGCACCAAAAAATAACCCAAGTAATCTATTTTTTTGACTATACTTTGCAAAGTCGTTAATAAATTCACCATGATGCTTTTAATTTCATTGCGGTCATGATTCAAATTTGCTAATAAGCAGCAACAAACACACTACAATTAGTAATAAATTAACTTTATAAAACAGGCTTAGGGAATGTCAGTTATTGAAGCACAACTATCTACAATCATAGGTCCTGTGGCAAAAATTATTTGCTTTGACTATGTAAAAGATATTCAGAGTCTAAATAATCTTAAAGCTCTAAACTCCTTGATAGAAAAAATTTCAAATGAAATATTAAATCCCGAACAACAAAAAATATTTCGCAAAAGTGTCTTTGCTTTTATTAATCAATATCATTTGAAATCTGAAGATGCTATTTTAAACGCACTTAAAAACCCTAATAACAAACTTAGATTAGCTCCTGAAAGTTTGTCTCTTTGCATAGCAAAACATGAAATCAATAGCAAATTAGGTGCAAGATTATCTAATCAGTTAAGTTTGCAAATTGAATTAGCCGGAAATTTAAAAAACTCAGCATACTTAATTGATATTTTAAATGCCTTGGAACAATCCAATAAGACCGGATTGTTAGAAGTACGCTCAAAAACCAAACGCGGCGGCTTTTATTTCCATAATGGGGTTTTATTCAATGCAGTTGAATCTGGAATGAATGGCAAAATAATAGCTATGGATATTTTGCAATGGAATCCAGACTATGTTGTTTTTAGAGCCAAAGCTCAAGCTGGTGCTACCCAACAAATCCATCAAAATGTAAATGCTTTAGTTGCAGAAGTAGAAAGATTACATCGCTCCACTTTAAAAAACCCGCTTAAATATAACTTATCTAAATCTGATGAAGTCAGCTTAACTACACAAGCAATTCAAATGGTAAAAAGTTGTGATAATGCTAATGCTGAACAAATTTTGGCACGACTGTTATTACATAATAACAAAAACTTTAAAAATTGGTTATGGTTATCTAGAGTCCTAACCAATATGACTGCCATTGAAATTACCTTAAAAAAAGCTGCTCATATTCAAGTTAGTAATATTGATTTAACGGAAGAAGTAAAAAAATTTAGCTTTGCAAGAAAAAATATCGAAGGTGATTTTGTTTTACGTTGTCCATTTTGTTGGATGCCAATTCCAGAAAAAAATTCCGAATGTTCACATTGCAAATCTAAATTTTTTATAACTCCAGATTTTTTTACTACTCCTGTAAAAGCTAATTTCAACATCCTTGATACAGCTATTGAACGTTATAACAGTGTCTTAAAAGATGATTCTAAAGAACCTTTAATTTATTTACGTTTTTATTTAGCGATGGCATATTTAAATCGTAAATACTATCAAGAAGGTTTAGATCAACTCCAAGAAATAAAAAAAATAGCTCCAAATAACACTGCATTAATCACCCAACATCAAATTTTATTTGATTATATGAATTTCCGTGGCTTAACTTCTAAAGCTATTTTAAGACAAGAACTATTAACTAAAGCGGAATTAGATTTAGAACCTTCTTCTAGCAAAGGTAAAATTTTGGTAGTAGAGGATAGTACGGTCACACGTAAAGTCATTACACGAACCTTAGTTGCCAATGGTTATCAAGTTTTTGAAGCCAAAAATGCCTTTGAAGCTTTGGATGGTCTGTCAGAAAAAAAGCCCAATTTAATCTTGTTAGATATTATTTTACCTGATAAAGATGGCTATGAAATTTTGGCTGAAGTTCGTCAAATGCAAATATTCGAAAAACTCCCAGTAGTGATGTTAACTTCTAGAGACAGTTTATTTGACAAACTTAAAGGCAGGGTTTCTGAAGCTAATGAATATTTAACTAAACCGTTTCAACCAGATGAATTATTAACTGTTGTACGGCGATATTTAAACTAAATTTCTATGACAAAAAATCCTGCTAAAATTTTAGTAATAGATGATTCAGAACTGATGCGTCAGAATATTATTACAATTTTAAATCCTAACCAAAAATTTACCATTATCGGTGAAGCTGCACATGGTAAAGATGCTATTGCTAAAATTTTTAAGTTAGAACCTGATGTAATTATTTTAGATGTAACTATGCCTGAAATGAAAGGTTTAAGTACTTTAAAATATATTATGATTTTTTGTCCAAAACCAATCTTGATCTTAAGTGATTTAACTGAAAAAGGTTCCAATTGTGCATTTGATACTCTTAGATACGGCGCGGTGAATTTTATCCACATTCCATCTAAATTCAACACAAACCCCAAAGATTCGTTACAGTCACAAGCTAAACAAATTATGCAACAAGTAAGTTTAGCTACCAAAGTAAAACCAAATGCAATTCAATATATCCGCATTAACGAACCTAAACAAAATAAAATCCCTGCTGCTAATCAAGCATGTAAAAATTTAATTATTATTGGGGTTGCTGAAGGTGGTTATAGTGCCTTAATTAAAATTCTACCTAATTTAAAATTGACTTCTACTACTACAATTATTGTGGTTTTTTACGAAGAAACTCAATATATAGATAAATTAATTGCGTATTTAAATCCATATTGCAGCTTTAATTTACAACGTCCAGAACATGATGTTTCAATTAAAACTGGCGAATGTTATATAAATTCTGGAGCTGAATATATAACTGTAAATCAAACTAAACATGGTTTGAAAACCCATATTAGTCCAGCTCCTTTTGCATCTCATAGAGGCGCAATTGATATGTTAATGTTTTCGGCAGCCGAAATTTTAACTAACAATGTAATCGGCATTATTCTATCTGGTGATGGTGTTGACGGCGGCGAAGGCATAGAAGAAATTGTTAGAATGGGTGGTAAAGCAATTATTCAAGCACCAATTAATTGTCTCTATAAAAACATGCCACTATCCGCATTAAATTTATGTGAAGCTGAAACCGTAGTTGTTGACACTGAAATAGCTAATGAAATTAATACCATTTTAGACTTGCATTCTATAAAGAATATTTAAACCATGTATTTACTATCAATTAAGCAAACCAATTTTCCAATCAAAATCAATAGTTTGATAAATATCAATACCTTAAGGAGATTCACATGAATGGGTTTAAAAATCTCAGTCTCAGAGTAAAATTGCTGACTTTCTTCTTAATTGTAGGTTTGGTTCCATTTGCTATTAGTAGTTTTACAGCCACCACTAGCTCCTCAGAAGCCTTAAAAAAACAAATTTTTGATTCCTTGACTGCGGTTCGACAGCTGAAAAAAAATCAGCTAGAACTTCATTTTGAAGAACATAAAAAAGGTTTGTCAGTTTTAACTGAAACTGTAGCTATGTTGGTGCAAGAAGGTTTTTCAAAACTAGAAGCGGTACAACAACTACAAAAACAAAGTTTGGAACGCTATTTTAGAGAACGTCTAGCCTTAATGACTGACGTACAACAAAATTTACGTTTTACCCAAGGTATCAAAAATTTTGCTAACTTGTTTCCACAAGGGGTAAAGAGTGAAGCTTATAAGAAAGCTTATACCACTTCAAAAACAGGTTTTAAAACTTTTATGGAGCAGTTTAAGTTTTTAGATATTTATATGGTTGATGCTCAAGGTAATGTAGTCTATACCTTTACTCAAGAATCGGAATTAGGTGCAAATATTAAAACTGGTAGTTTGAAAGACTCTGGTTTAGGTAAAGCTTATAATCGTTCCCGTTATCAAGTAGCTGTAGAAGATTATAACTGGTATGAACCATCTAAAACTTATGCCTCTTTTATTGCTACGCCAATTATTGATACTGCTGGTACATATCAAGGCAGTCTAGTATTTAAAGTTTCATCCGCTCCGGTAAATGAAATTGTGCAACAACGTACCGGCATGGGTAAAACTGGTGAATCTTTCTTGGTAGGAAAATTAGATAATACTATTGCTTTGCGTAGTAGACGTGTATTAACCAAAAGTACCTTTTTAAACGATGAAGAAGTTAAAGCTCCAGATATTCAAGCAGTATTAGATGGTAAAAGCGGAACTATCACCAAATTGAATAGTAAGGGCGAATTAGAAATTAGTTCCTATGTACCATTAAATGTAGAAGGTTTAACTTGGGGGATTGTTTCTCACGCTTCTATTGAAGAGGTTGTAGTACCTAAATTAATCGGCGACCAACTAGATTTCTTGGCTAAATACAAAAAATCTTATGGTTATTACGATATATTTCTAATTGACCCGAATGGTTTTGTGTTTTACAGCGTAGATCACGATAAAGATTATCACACTAATATTTTAACTGGACAATATGCATCATCTAATTTAGGTAAGTTAATCTCTCAAGTTAAAAGCACTAAATCATTTGGCTTTGTGGATTTTAAACCTTATGAACCATCCAAAAATTATCCTGGTGCTTTTATGGCACAACCAGTAATCAAAAACGGTGAAATTGAAGTTATTGTAGTCTTGAAATTATCTATTGCTAATATCAATAAGGTAATGCAAGAACGAACTGGCATGGGTGAAACAGGGGAAAGTTATTTAGTAGGCTCAGATAATTTAATGCGTTCTGATTCTGTTTTAGATAAGAAAAATTACTCCGTAAGTGCTTCATTTGCAAATAATAAAACCGCCAAATCAGATGCTATCAAACAAGCTTTAGCTGGAAATAAAGGCGCGTACATCATAAAGGATTATCATGGTAACACTGTATTATCTGCCTTTACTGATATCCAAGTATTTGGTACTACTTGGGCATTGATTACTGAAATTAACGAAAGTGAAGCCTTAAGTGCAGTAACTAATTTACAACGTAACATCCTCTTTTTAGGTTTGTTTATCGGCTTTGCAATTTTCATTTTTGCCTTATTTGTAGCTCGAACCATTGCTAACCCAATTGTAAGAATGGCTGATACTATTACTCAAATTGCGGAAGACCAAGATTTAACTCTGGATGTACCAGTAGAATCTAGTGATGAAATCGGACATATGTCAGAATCGTTTAATAAAATGATGCACATCATCCATGATGCGTTTAGAACTGTTAGTGATTCTGCGGTACAAGTGTCTGATGGAGCGCAGGATGTAGCGAAACGAGCTTCTGCAAACAGAGAACGGGCGCATAATGATTTGGAAAGGGCGCAAACTTCTGTGGAAATTATCACAGAAATGGGAACTACCGCTGGTAAAGTTAATTTAGCTTCACAAGCGCAAAAAGATGCAGCGGAAATTTCATCCAGAACTATTACCAATTTACTTGAAACTGTAAAAAAAGTATCCGCATCCGCAGAACATCAGAACCAAGAAGCTACTGAAACCATGGTAAGAGTATCTGAAATGGGGCGTACTGGCGCAATGGTTGTAGCAACTGCTAAAGAGCAGGGTCTAACAGTAGGAAAAGTTTCCGCAGCAGTAAAAGATATTATTGGGGCGGTAGAAAATATGAATAAAGCGGTAGCACAGGCATCTAGGCAAGGCAAATCCTCATTAAGTGCTGCGAAAGAAGGCAGAAAATCTGTATCTTCAACTGTAGAAGGGATGCAAGCTATTGCGGAATCTTCAGAACAAATTTCCGATATTATCGGGGTAATCACTGAAATTGCTGAACAAACTAACTTATTAGCTTTGAACGCTGCGATTGAAGCCGCGAGAGCTGGCGCACATGGTAAAGGTTTTGCGGTGGTTGCGGATGAGGTTGGTAAACTAGCACAACGTTCTTCTGAAGCTGCCAAAGAAATCACCCAATTAATTAAAGATGCGAGTGATAGGGTTACAGAAGGTTCACAATTATCTGATGAATCACAGAAATCGTTGATTAAAATTGATGAAGGTGGTCGAGTTAATATGGAAGCCATTAACGAGATTGAAAAAGCGGCGGAAGTATTAGCTCAAGGGACTACGCAGGTACAGGATCAAATGGAATCTCTAAATACCTTAGCAGATAAAATTGCTAGTATGGCGGGTGAACAGGGTCAACGTAGAGAAGCTGCTGAAAAAGCTTTGAATTCATTACTTGAAGAATCTAATCATATTAACCGCTTAGTAAATGATGCAAATGTTGGTGCGAATGAAATTGGTTCAGAAATGAATCGAATTGTAACTCGTACTGGCGAGATGAGTTCTATGACTGGTCAACAAGCAATACGTTCTAAAAAAATCGTAGAGATTTCCAACTCATCTGCATCTGCAGCTGAACAAACAGTATCAGGGGCAGGTACAGTTGTGAGTATTACTGAGGAATTACAGAATCTATCACAAGAATTGACCTCTCAGGTAAAACAATTCAAAATTTAATTCGGAGTAAATTGCAATGGCTGAGAGTAATTACATCAATAAAAACACCTTGCAGGACAAGGAACAATTATTACAACTTGTAGGTTTTAAAATTGGTCAAGAAACTTTTGGCGTAGACATTTTAATAGTGCAGGAAATTATTCGTTCTGCACCTATTACTTATGTACCTAATTCGCCTGAATTTGTCGAAGGCGTAATTAATTTACGTGGCAGCATCATTCCAGTCATTGATTTACGCAAAAGATTGAATTTTGACACCACCCATTACACACAAGAAAAAGATTGGATTTTAATTTTAGACATTCAAAGTAAAGTAACAGGTTTTATTGTAGATTCAGTTACTGATGTGATTAAAATTCAAGAAAATAATATTGATCCACCACCTGACATTTTAGTTGCAGGTTTACAAAGTCAATATATTCGTGGGGTATGCGAAATTGACCAAAGCCTAGTAATTTTGTTAGATTTCAGTAGAATTTTACTCACTGATGAAATTAGAAAATTAAACTCTGTTGCAACAAATAACAATTCTGATACTGAGGCTAAAAAATGAGTAAAAAACGTATTTTAATTGTTGATGATTCTTCAATGATGCGCAAAATGCTTACCAAGGTTTTATCTATCAGGGGCGGACATAATATTGTTGGTGAAGCAAAAAATGGCATTGAAGCCTTAGTTATGTATAGAAAATTAATGCCGGATTTAATCACTATGGATATTACTATGGAAGGCATGGACGGATTAAGTGCGGCTAAAGAAATATTAAAGTTTGATTCAAATGCAAATATTCTGTTTCTGTCTAATTTAGACAAAGCTAAATATGGTGATGATATAAAAGCTATTGGGGCTGTAGGTTTTGTCAATAAACACAAGTCTCAAGATATTCTTAATATTGTTAATAGTTAAAATTACAAAGGGCTAGCTATGATTGACTTATCATTACTCGAAGACTTTGTAACTGGTGCTGGAGAAAGTCTAGATGAAATGGAATCAGCCCTACTTGAATTAGACTTAAGTGCTAATAATTCTGAACTACTGGATACCATTTTTAGAGCTATGCACACTATTAAAGGTGCTGCTCAATTCGTTGGTTTAGATAAAGTTGCTTCACTTAGTCATGTGGTAGAAGACTTACTCGATTTACTTAGGGAAGGCAAAAAACAGGTTACTCCAGAAATTGTTGACGTATTAATTCAAACTAAAGATCGAATTAGTAGTTTAGTTGTAGATTTAGAAAAAACTCAAACAGAAATTACTGAAGTAAATGATTTAATTCAACAAATTAATGTATTTTTAGGGGTAGAAACTTCAGAAACTGACTCTCAAAATGAAATAAACCCTGAAGAAGAAGAGCCAGACTCTGAAGATGACAGCGAAATACTAGCAGCATTTTTATCTAATGATGAAGATAATGCTACTGAAAATGATGCCTTTAGTGATTTTTTAGATTCTGAACCAGAAAACGATTCCCCGCTATTAGTTTCAAATACTGATGCTAATGATATTCAAGAAAATCCAATTTCAGATGGCGATGATTTCAACTTGTTTTTATCTAATAATGATGACGATGATGCAGACGATTTAAGCATATTTTTATCTGAAGCTGTTAATCCAAATGATTTATCTGTTTCAAAATCTGAAATTACTTCAGATAGATTGGAACCAGAAATAAACACTGAAACTGCTGTAATTGACAATTTTGAAATTCCAAATGAGGAACATGACAAAGAATTATTTGAAATTTACATTCAACAATTGCAAGAAAAATTTCATTTATTACATGAATATAATGCGCATTTACAAGTCTCACAAAGTCAAGAATATTTATTAATTCAAATTTTAGAAATTATTGAAAGTTTGAAATTTGCTGCTAATTATATGGCATACAATCAACTTACAACTTTGTATGAACGTTGGTTAACCCAAATATTAAATGCTCAAAATAAATTATCTCGTTCAGAAAAAACTTCACTGGTTTTTATGGATTTGTATTTGCAGGAATTACAGCAATTTTTTCCACAATTAAGTGCTACTCAAACTGAAAATCCTGCTATAGAACCAGACACTTCAACAACAGAATTAAATGCTCCAGAATTACCAATAGAGCCATCTATAGTAGAAATACCTTCAGAAGAAAATTTAATTGAGCCTGAAGTTTTATCATTCCCAGATGAAGTTGTTGTAGCTGAAATACCACCAACTCATCAAGAAAACACAAGCAAAAGCACAAATGATGATGACTTATTTAACAAATTGGATGCAGCTTTAAATATCTCTTCTATAGAAGAATCAATCACTTCCGAACCTATCAATGAAGTGTTTAGTTCTTTATTAGCCGCCACTGAAGAACAACGAACTAAAGATCAACCTAGTGATTTAAAACCAGAAATTAAAACTCTAGCTGAAATCAATCAAGCCCATACTGAAGCCGGTAAAACCTCTATAGTTCCAGATTCAATAACTAGTAAAGTTATTCCAGTTAAAAAACCAGTTACTAAGTTAAAAGAATCTCCCCAAACAAAAGCTATTGAACCTAAACCAACACAAAAACCACCTGAAACTTCAAATACAAATACTAATAACAAAGCTGATTCTGCAAAAAATTCTCCGCCAGTAGAAATTAAGAAAAAACCAGCAAAAGTATTTAAAAAGAGTATTCGGGTTGATGCAGATAAAATTGATTCTTTGATGAATCAGGTTGGTGAATTAATTGTAGATAGAGCTTATTTATTCCAGTTAGCTAATGAAATCAATCAATTACAAAATAATTTAAAAGAATCTACCGGTTTAGGACAAAAAGATTTAAAACCAGTTAGAACTTTTGCGTATCGTTTTAACGAAGCTATTATTTCATTGGGGCGTACATCTAACGAGTTACAAGAGGGGGTAATGAAAATTAGAATGTTACCAATTGGACAACTATTTAATCGTTATCCACGCTTGGTACATGATGTTTCCCAAACTAGTAAGAAAAAAGTTCAGTTAGAAATTCGCGGTGAAGATACTGAGTTAGATAAAATGATTATTGAGGAAATTTCTGACCCTCTAATTCATATTATTCGAAATGCTGTGGATCATGGCATTGAAACTCCAGCAGAACGACTTAAACAAGGAAAACCTGAAACCGGACATTTAATTTTAGAAGCCTATCATGAAAGCAATCACATATTGATTGAAATTATTGATGATGGGAAAGGTATTGATACTCAACGAATTAAAGAAAAAGCTGAAAAAATCAATCTGTTTAGTAAAGAAGAACTAAATCGGATGTCTGAAGATGAATTAACTCGTTTCATCATGATGCCTGGGTTTTCAACTGCAAAACAAATTAGTAATACCTCAGGACGAGGTGTAGGCATGGATGTCGTTAAGAAAAACATTGAAAAACTAAATGGTTCTATTGAAATTGAATCCAAACCTGGTTTGGGTACTAAAATGCGGCTTAGAATTCCATTAACTTTAGCTATTATTCATGCATTATTAGTCCGTGTTGGACAAGATTATTTCACTATTCCATTAACTAATGTTGAAGAAACTCTTAGTGTTTCTGAAGCTGATATTTCTGTCATGGAAGAAACCGAAGTTATGTATTTGCGGGGCAAAACCTTACCAATTTTTAGACTTTCAGAATTATTTAACTTGCAATCAGAATTAATTTTGCGAAAAGATTTTTTTATTGTAGTAGTAAATACCAACTCTCAACGCATCGGATTAATGGTTGATGCACTAATTGGACAAGAAGAAGTAGTAATCAAACCCCTAGCTGATTATTTACATGAAGGTAATTGTTTCTCAGGGGCGACAATTATTGGAGACGGTAGGATTTCATTAATTTTAGATATTTACGAATTAATTAATATGACCACCAAAAAACAAATAAAAAAACACCATGCACATGAACAAAAATCTTTTTCATTGTTAGATAATGAATCCTAATGTGCCAATTTAATAACGTAAAATTAAACCGTCTACTGCTGATTGTATAAAGGTTATTATTGTGAAAAAAATAAAAGTTTTGGTTGTTGATGATGCTCGCTTTATGGTCAAAGCAATTAGTGATATTCTAAATTCTGATGCTGGTATAGAAGTTATTGATTCTGCTAAAAATGGTTTGATCGCTTTAGATAAAATCAGGGAGTTAAAGCCAGATGTAATTACTTTAGATATTGATATGCCGGTAATGGATGGCATAACCACAGTGCGCCATATAATGCTTGAATGCCCAGTACCAATAGTAATTTTAAGTTCCTTATTTAAAAACGGTGCTATCTCATTTGAAGCATTACGATTGGGAGTGGTAGATTTTTTACCCAAACCTTCTGGAGCTATTTCTAAAGATATTCATAATTCAAAACAACAAATTATTGATCGTGTAAAAATAGCCACTTCCATTAATATTAGTAATATTCATCGAGTTAAATTAGTTAAAGATTTTGAAACACAATTAAATAATTCTTCAGAAAATCAATTAAAACATATAATTTTACTAGGCACAACCTTAGGCGGACCTAATACAAGTATTCGATTGTTTTCAAAACTACCATCTGATTTATCTGCTGCTGCCATTCTTGTGCAAGAAATTTCGCAAAAAATATTACCTGCCTTTGTAATAGAATTTAATCAATATACCTCTTGGAAAATGCGTGAAGCATATGATGGTGCATTTTTAGAAGCTGGCGTATGTTATATAGCCTCCAACCAATGTTCAATAAAAATTGCAGTTAATGCAGATGGCAAACAATATTTAAAAATATCTAACTCTGCAAATAACCCATTAAATAAATTATTTTCTTCGGCTGCACAAATTTTTGCAAAAAACACTATTGGGGTTTTATTAACTGGAACTGGCAATGATGGTGCAGAAGGTTTTTTTCATATTAAAGAAAGATTAGGTACCACTATGGCGCAACAAAGCAGTACTTGTGTATATCCAAATCTCACTCAATATGCAATTGAAGCTGGTTTAGTGGATAATGTCTTTCAAGAAGAGAATCTTGCAAATGAAATAGAAACCATCATTAAAAAAACCACCTCTCTATAATTTGCCATAGCTATTAAAACAGGTTTTTCATGATTATTACTTGCGATAAATGTAAAACTCGCTTTCAATTTGATATTAGACTAATTAAAAAAACCTTGTTTAAGGTGCGCTGTTCAAAATGTAAACATATTTTTTCAGTTGACACTCAACCAAAAGAAGAGGTTTATGAATTAAGAAATCCACATATTGATACTGAAAAAAAGATTATTGCCGTATGTAATCATAAAGGCGGAGTGGCAAAAACATCTACGGTATTAAATTTAGGCGCGTCCTTATCTTTATCAGGTAAACGAATTTTATTAATTGATTTTGATGTGCAAGCTAATCTCAGTTTATTATTAGGACAAAAAAATTCTGCTTCATTTTATGAAATAATCCAAAAAGAAACAGACATCCTTGCAGCAATTAAAAACATTCAACCAAACTTATATTTATTGCCCTCTAATACTAAAATGGCCTTATTAGCTAAACGTTGTTTACAACAAAAATATTTTGGTTATGTGTTAAGAAATGCTTTAGAACCAATAAAAGATAGTTTTGATACTATTTTAATAGATACTCCACCTTCAATAAAATTTTTTACTCCCAATGCCTTAATAGCTGCTGACTTTGTAATTATCCCAACTCAAAGTGAATTTTTATCCATGAATGGGGTATTGCAAACCGAAAACATTATTAAAGCATTATCAAAACTCCATCCATTAAATTATAAAATATTAATGACTTTGTTTGATGAAAAAGACACCGCATCAAAGGTTATTTATTCCAAACTTAAGAAAAAATATGCCGATAAAATATTTAATACCATGATTAGTTTAGATCCAAAAATGCGTGAATCTCAAATTATCAATAAACCTGTAATGAGTTATGATTCTCAAGCGATTTCTGCACTGCAATACCAAGCGTTAGCCAAAGAAATTGAACTTATGTAATTTAGCAAGGAAACTGAATGCTTAATCAAAAAATTATTCTGCCTATTATTAGTTTCAGTGTCCTACTATTAATTTGGGAATTAGTCACAAGGTTTAGTGGCTGGAGCCAACAGGTTTTTCCCAGCCCTTTAATGGTATTAATTAGCTTCCAAGAACTTATTGTAAATGGAGAATTATTAAAACATGCGGTTGCTAGTTTATTTCGAGTCAGCATAGGATTCTTTTTAGCAGTTATTTTAGGCATTCCCTTAGGGATTATTTTAGGTCGCATAAAAATTGTGCATCTATTATTAAATGCGCTAATACAATTTTTACGTCCCATTTCTCCTTTAGCATGGATTCCTCTAGCCATGTTATGGTTTGGAATCGGAGATGTTCCAGCAATTTTTTTAATTTTTTTATCTAGTTTTTTTCCAATGGTAGTTTCCACCAGTGTTGCTGTAGAAGCAATAAAACCCACTTTTTTTCAAGTTGCAGCAAATTTTAATCTTAGTCGGTATGAAATTCTCACTAAAATTGTAATACCAGCAATTACACCCCAAGTAATTACTGCTTTACGCATCTCAATTACCATAGCATGGCTAGTAGTAGTGGCTGCTGAAATGATCGCAGTCCAATCAGGCTTAGGCTATATGATTTTAGATTCACGCAACGCCCTACGAATGGATTATGTAATGGTTGGCATGATTGCGATTGGCATAATTGGCTTAGCATTAGATTTTATTATGCAATCATTAAGTCAAATTGAATCAACTGCTTGGGGAAGGTTTACAAAATAATGAGTCATATAAAAATAAAAAATTTACAAAAATCTTATATTGATAGAAGGCGTGTTTCCCGCTCTAAAACCAAAGACAATTCAAAAGCAAGCCAAGGAATTGCCATTTTAAATGATATTAATTTAGAGTTTGAAAAAGGTGAAGTTGTATGTATTTTAGGACCATCTGGATGTGGAAAATCAACCTTATTACGCATGATTGCAGGCTTTGAAAAACCTTCTGCTGGCGAAGTATTGGTAAATAATAAGCCAGTAACAGGACCACATGCAGATAGTATTTTTGTATTTCAACATAGTGGTTTATTACCTTGGATGACAGTCTGGGAAAATGTCGAATTGGGCTTAAGACATTTAGAACCTGTTGCCAGAAAAGTAGCAATCCAAGAACATATTGACTTAGTTGAATTAACTCGCTTTGAGCATTTATATCCGTATCAACTTTCAGGCGGAATGCAAAGACGAGCTGAACTTGCACGTGGAATTGCAGTTAATCCTGATACCTTAATTATGGATGAACCTTTTAGTGGCTTAGATTTTCTAACGCATATGAAAATACGTGAAGAAGTAGTTAATATGCACGAATTAATAAAAAAAACCACCTTAATTGTAACGCATGATATAGATGATGCTTTAATTATGGGCGACAAAATTATTGTCCTTAGTGGTAGACCTGCAACTGTAAAACTGGAAAAAAACTTAAATTTTGGAAGACCAAGAAATTTAGCTGAAAATCTTGAATTACGTGAATTACGTGACGAATTATTTTTTATGCTTGGAGTAAGTTATGCAGTTTAACCTTACTTTACCTTGGAAAATCACCTTATTTTCTGGTATTTGGTTAGTTTTTATATCTTGCGCCCATTATCAATTAAATGGCGATCACGGTAGTAAAAAAACTATTTATATGGGCTATATGCCAGTAATTACCAATTTAGCTGCACCATTATTAGATTATGCCAGCAAAGACAATAAAAATATTCGTTTTAAAGCTTTAAAATTCGCCGCTTTTTCAGAAATGGCCGAATCATTACGCAATAAAAAAATTGATGTAGCTTTTATAATTGCACCTTTATCTATAGTTTTAAGACAACAACAAGAAGATATTAAGGTTGTCTATATTGGCAATCGACATGAAAGCACCTTGGTAACTAGGAAAGATTTAAAAGTACGTTCTTTAAGTGATTTAGCTGGCAGCAAAATAGCCGTACCAATGCGTTATTCAGGACATAATATTACCCTAAGAAAATTATTGGCAAAACATGATTTAGAGAGTCAAATTAATGTAGTCGAAATGAACCCGCCTGATATGGCATCAGCTTTATCCTCAGGCGCATTAGATGCTTATTTTGTTGGCGAACCATTTGCAGCGCAAACTTTAAGATCTGGTGAAGCTGAAAAATTATTCTATGTTCGTGACATTGCTAAAAATTTCATTTGTAATTTAGTTATTGTACGCAATGATTTTATCAAAGATGATCCAGAAACAGTAAAGATGTTAGTTAGCGGTGCGGTAAGATCAGGAATTTGGGCGCAAAATAATTTAGCTAAAACAATAGAAATAGCTTCTGAATACTGGAATCAACCTCAAGAATTGGTGCGCTATGCTTTAACTAAACCTAAAAATCGCACTTTATTCAATCATTACGTACCTAAACAAACTGAAATGCAGGCAATGGCAAATGACATGCTAAAACTAGGCTTGTTAAAAACCAATAATATTGATGGCTTAATTGATGATAGTTTTGCTAAAGCGGTGAATTTAGATACAGTTACTGATGATTTAATTAGTATTTTTCCATAACAACATAATATGTAAATCAAATATTCTTCCAATACCAATGAATCCAGATAATGAATCCAGCTAAAACTAAAAATTTCCTAGTTCTGTTTGCGGTTAATAACCCAAAAACATTATCCTTAATCATGCTATTTTTGACTAGCATAATAATTTCATTGGCAGTATTACCGAATATATTTCCACAGCAACTAAGTTTCTTAGCTAAAATAAAGGTGGATACTGACCCAGAAAATATGTTGTCCGCTGAAGAACCAGTTAGGATTTATCACAATCAAATGAAACAAGAGTTTTCTTTGAGTGATATGGTGGTAATTGGAATTGTGAATGAACATCATCCACAGGGAGTATTTAATCCTCAGACTTTAGCTAGAATTCATCAACTAAGTCAATATGCGCGGACTTTATCATGGGATGACCCAGAGAATCCTACTAAATTAGCTGGCGTGATTGCGGTTGATATGCTTGCACCGTCAATGGTAGATAATATTGAACAAGGTGGATTAGGCGAAGTAAAGTTTAGTTGGTTAATGCCTACCGTACCAACTACAGACGCAGAAGCTATTAAAATTCGTGAACGCGCACAAAAAATTCCATTTTTGAATGGCACTTTATTAAGTAACGATGGTAAAGCTTTAGCATTATATTTACCCCTCACCGACAAACATCTAAGTTATCAAATTCGCGAAAAATTACTCATTAAAATAGCTGAATTTAATACCATCGAAGAACAATATTACATTACTGGACTGCCAGTTGCTGAAGATACTTTTGGCGTAGAAATGTTTTATCAAATGGCACAATCAGCACCACTAGCAATGCTAGTAATTTTTTTACTTTTGTGGTGGTTTTTTAAACGCTTGATTTTTGTAGTGTCGCCAATGATTGTAGCCATGGTCTGCGCACTTAGCACTATGGGAATCTTAATTATTTCAGGACATACAATTCATATTATGAGTTCTATGATTCCGATTTTTATTATGCCAATTGCAGTTCTGGATGCAATTCATATTCTCTCAGATTTTTTTGATCGTTATGCGCATTATGGTGACAAACGTACTACATTATTAGTGGTTATGAATGAACTATTCACCCCCATGTTATACACCACTCTTACTACAATTGCCGGCTTTGCTTCACTAGCTTTAACCCCAATTCCACCAGTACAAGTATTTGGATTATTTATTGCGCTAGGAGTATTTTTAGCGTGGTTATGGACTATAACTTTCATTCCAGCATTTATTATGTTTATCTCGGATGAAACACTTGCAAGTTTTTGTAACCAAAACCAAACAGTAGCTGAAAAAACCCTATTAACCAAAATCTTAGATAAATTAGGTATCTTTACTTTTCGACACGCAAAATTTATCCTATTTGTATCCATCTTAGTAATTGGAGTAGCTGGATATGGAATTACTAAAATCAACATTAATGACAACCCTATAAAATGGTTTCAAGAAGATCATCCAATTCGCATAGCTGATAAAGTTATGAATCAACATTTTGGTGGCACTTATATGGCTTATTTAGCTTTGGAACCCAAACAAACTACCTCCCAAGCTAATTTTAAACCTGCATTAATTACTCGTCTGGCTGAAATGCAACAAACTATGCAAGCTAATGAAATTTCACATAGAGATGCAGTAGTAGCGCAAATAGAACAACAAATAGAACAAAATCAAACAACTAACACTGCTTTACTAAATACTTTAAGAGATTTTATTGAGCAAAAATTAGATTCCGTAGATCCAGAAGAATTTGAAGCTTGGGATGCAGTTCAATTATTTGTAGATCAAGAACAACAGAAAACCCAAATATTCAAAGATCCAATAGTATTAAACTACATATCTGAGTTACAACAATACTTACAAACCCTAGACGTAATCGGCAAATCAAATTCTCTAGCAGATGTAGTAAAAACTGTGCATCGAGAATTATTTTTAGGAGCTGATTCAGAATTTAAAATTCCTACCACTGCCAATGCAGTTGCGCAAACCTTAATAACTTATCAAGGTAGTCATAGACCACAAGATTTATGGCATTTCGTAACTCCAAATTATCGGAAAACTAATATTTGGATTCAATTAACCAGCGGCGATAATCAAGATATGAGCAAGGTAGAAGCTTCAGTTGCTGAATATATAACTCAAAACCCTCTACCACATAATTTACAACACAAATGGTTTGGACTCACTCACATTAATGTCACTTGGCAAGATAAAATGGTGACGGGAATGTTAGAAGCATTCTTAAGTAGTTTTATCGTAGTTTTGATTATGATGATTATTTTATTTAGATCATTTTTTTGGGGCATTTTATCCATGATTCCATTAACCATTACTGTAGGTTTAATTTATGGCATCATCGGCTTAATTGGCAAAGATTATGACATGCCAGCCGCAGTTTTAAGTGCCTTAAGCATTGGTTTAGCAGTTGATTACTCTATTCATTTTATTTCTCGAGCAAGATTTTACATTGCGCAAACTGGAACTTGGCAACGCGCAATTCAACCATTATTTGGCGAACCTGCACGTGCAATTGCCAGAAATGCAATCGTAGTTGGCATCGGATTTTTACCCCTATTAGCTGCACCCTTAATGCCATACAAAACTGTAGGATTTTTCATTGCAGCTATTTTAAGCCTAGCAGGAATTAGCTCCTTATTGATTTTACCTGCATTAATTACCCTATTTAAGCGTGATTAATTATCCGAAATATAGTTATTTCATGATGCCAACAAGCCAATTTAAACTTATTTTTTACAGTGCCATATTTTTTGTAATTGCACACAATATAGCCTTCTTTAAAACCTTACTGCAAAGCTATCCACTTTCAATCCAAAACCTAGGGTTCTTGATTTCCATAGTCATAACACTATTAAGTTTTATTATTTTATTCTTCACCATCCTTAGTTCAAAATATAGCACCAAAGCAATTTTGATACTATTACTAATCGCCTCCTCATTCAGTAGCTATTTTATGAACAGCTACCATATAGTCATTGATGAAGACATGTTACAAAATATTTTGGAAACCAATTTCCAAGAGTCTTTAGATTTATTCAGCATAAACATGCTGTTATATGTACTATTGTTAGGCATTTTACCGGCATATCTAGTTTTAAAAGCTCCAATAACATATGCCAGTTTCACAACAGAAAGTTGGTCAAAAATAAAAGTTATTGCCATTATTGCAGTGATTTTAACCAGCATGTTTTTTGGATTTAGCAAAGCATACACATCTTTTGTACGCGAACACAAACCGATTCGCTACTATATAAATCCACTCTATTATTTATTTTCCACGGGTAAATATCTAGCAAATTTATCCAAAGTTAATTCCCAGCCACTAAAAATTATTGGCGCGCAAGCAACTATTCCAAGTAATGCTAATCGAAAACCGAAGTTAATCATTTTTGTATTAGGCGAAACTGCACGTGCGGATAGATTTTCTTTAAATGGCTATCAACGTAATACCAATGCTTATTTAAGCACTGAAAAAGTTACTAGTTTTACTAACATGCAATCATGCGGCACATCTACTGCAAGCTCAGTTCCATGTTTATTTTCTATATTGGGGCGTGAACAATATGACAAAGAAACTGCTTTAAATACCGAAAATGTATTAGATGTATTACAACATGCAGGGGTTAAAGTGTTATGGCGAGATAATAATTCTGATTCTAAAGGTGTGGCATTACGAGTGCCATATGTAGATTACAAAACTGATGTTACCAATACAATTTGTAACCCTGAATGCCGAGATGAAGGCATGTTAGTAGGTTTGCAGGCTCATATTAATGCCAATTCAAACCAAGATATATTAATAGTTTTACATCAAATGGGTAGTCATGGGCCAGCATATTACAAACGTTACCCAAATCAATTTGAAATATTCACCCCAGTATGTAAAACCAATCAACTCGAAGCTTGTAACACTGCGGAAATCAATAATTCTTATGACAACACAATTGCTTACACCGACTATTTTTTATCCAAGGTTATTAAATTATTAAAAGCCAATGACTCTAGCTTTGCAACTGGATTATTTTATATGAGCGACCACGGCGAATCATTAGGCGAACAAGGAATTTATTTACATGGATTACCATATTTCATGGCTCCAAAAGCTCAAACCCATGTAGCATCATTACTTTGGTTTGGAGAACAATTTAAAATTAATCATGCTGCTTTGCAACAACGTGCCAACCAACAATATTCACATGATTATGTATTTCATACTTTACTGGGATTAATGGATGTCAAAACTACAGTATATCAAGCCGAATTAAATTTATTACACGGCTTAAATGCAACTAATTCCAGCAATGATTAACCTAAATTCTGGACAATAGCCATTGATTTTTAAAGATATTATTTATGTGATTACAAATTTAAAATCGTGTAGGTGTGGCTTTAGCCGCATTTTAACGCCCATATTTATTTAGTGCGGCTAAAGCCACACCTACGTTACTATCTCAAATTCAATCTTCTTTAATTAGATGTAAATATTTTTGATATAAACCAGTTTCAGTTTCTACATGTTCTGAATCTTTATCAATACAATTAACTGGACAAACTTCTACGCACTGAGCATTTTCATGATGTCCCACACATTCAGTGCATAAAGCTGGATTAATTACATAAATTTCTTCACCTTGAGTAATTGCGCCATTTGGGCATTCGGGTTCACAAACATCACAATTAATACATTCATGGTCAATAATAAGTGCCATTATATTTCTCGGTTAAATTTTGTAATTAAAGCTTGTTGAATTGGAGCTGGCACAAACTTACTAATATCTCCATGTAAGCGCGAAATCTCTCGAATCATGGATGAAGAAATAAACACATACTGTTCTGCTGGAGTTAAAAACACTGTTTCTAAATCTGGGGCTAAATTTCTATTCATGCCAGCAAGTTGAAATTCATATTCAAAATCAGATACCGCCCGTAAACCACGTAAAATCACTTGCGCGCCATATTTTTTTGCACATTCAACCAATAAATTATCAAAGCCAACCACCTTGATTTGCGGATATTGTTGAGTAACAGATTCCACTAACTGTATACGTTCAGCTACAGAAAATAACGGTGCTTTGTTTTTATTCACTGCCACCGCCAGAATTACTTGCGAATATAATTTAGTTGCACGAATTAATAAATCTAAATGTCCATTAGTGATTGGATCAAAAGTACCTGGATAAATTGCCGTAATATTTAACATACTTTAATTTAATGCTAACAATACTTCGATTGGAGCTTGCGGCTGAATTTGCGCAATTGGTAACTCTGCACCTTGTTTCCAAGCAGTTAAAGCTTCATCCTTGCCAGCACTAATTAGAAATATCACTTGCTGAGCTTGACTTAAAACCTGCGCACTTAGTGAAATTCTATCAGCAGGAGGTTTAGGCGCATTTGCAACTGGATGCACTAATTCATCTAGCTTATGTTGCTGATCTGGAAATAAACTTGCAGTATGTCCATCCTCACCCATACCTAATAATACTAAATCAAATGGTAATGCTGTTGAGATTAATTCACAATACTTTTTTGCTGATAATTCAGCGCCTAATTCAGTTGGCATTGGATGAATTTGAGTACTTGGAATCGGTACATGCTGTAAAAAAGCTTCAGTTGCCATAACACTATTACGGTTTTTATCTTCTACAGCTAAACAACGCTCATCACCATAATAAATATGCCATTTTTGCCAATCTGTAACGGCATTAATTAATAAAGCATATGCTTGTGCAGGAGTATTTCCGCCTGCTAAAACCAATTTAAAACTACCACGTTCAAGAATAGAATTATTAGCCGCAGTTAAAATCATCTCTGCCGCAGTTTGTGCTAATTGAGTAGAATTTTCTAAACGATGCCAATTTAAAGTTTGGGTCATAATAATATGCAAATTAAGAATTTTTAGTTAATAGGCATTATAAACCAAGTGAATCCCAACTAGCGTCAGTAAAAAAATAAAGGCTTCTTTAAGCAAGCGTTCATTAATGTTTTTGGTAATTCTAGGGCCAATTTGACCACCAATTAAAACTCCTGGAATTGCCCATAACACCACCGAATAATTTGCCTCACCACCCATTAATATATGACTAGAAGCTCCAACAATGCTAATGCAAAAAGCTAAAAACAAACAAGTTCCAATGGCACTACTCATGCTCAAGGATAATTTACTCCGCATCACTGGAATTAACCATTCACTAATGCTGACGCTTAACATGCCACTAGCAATTGCAGCTGGTAATGAAATCCAAGCATGTTTATATGCATCTTTCATATCCACTCTGGCTTTACCTAAATCATGATATTGTTGTTTAGCAGTAACAAATAAAAATGCAGTCGCCATTACTAAAATACCTAAAACCAATTCCATATTATTTGCATCGACATATTTTGCAAGATAGGAACCAGACACAACTCCTGGAATAGCAATAACTAAAATTAGTAAGCCTAGTTTGAAATCTATGCGTTGTTGTTTAAAACAAGTTAAAGTTGCCGAACCCATGCCTACAGTTTGAATCATCATCGAAGTAACTACTGCTATTTCTGGAGTTAATTTTATTACAATTAAAAAAAATGGCATTAACAAAACCCCGCCACCAATACCAACTGAAGAAGCGGCAGTTGAAATTATAATAGCTACTGGAAAAACATACCAAAATTCAATCATGTTCTTCTCCATCCAATTCAAATAAGCGAAAACATTCAGTAAAATCCTGCAACATTTCAAAATCCATTTGTAATTGCTCCAGCTCCTCTAATACTTGCGCAGTTTTTTCAGAACTAATAGCTTCATTGGCTAATAAATCTTGGATATTACTTAAACACTTAGTCCCAGTTTCACTCATATTTTGCGATAACACCGTTACTTCTTGTAAATTACTCGACATTTCATTAATTACACCACTTAACTCAGCTAACTCATTACCTGAGTCAATATGAATTGTTTGAGTTAAATCTCCAGCAGAAATTTGCCTAGATACATTAATCATATGTTGTAATGGGCTGGTAATGTTTTTGGTTAACATCATCAACACAATAATAGTCACATACATAATAATAGCTATCATTAACATAGCTTTATTGCGTAATTTAACTAGAGGTTCAAATACTTCTTGCTTATTAATTTGTTGGGATGAAAATTGTTCAAAATTAGCTAATAAAATATCTTTCAACTTTACATCTTGCACATCAAACACAAATTCAATTGTCACTAATAAAGCCGCACATACAATTAGTAAAAAATACAAAATCATAGTACGTTGTAAATTATCTTTTTTTTTGGAACTCATTATTTAGACAACTTGAAAGAGAAGGAGGGCTTGTAAAATGCTAATGAGTATAACAAATTTTTACTACTAAATCAGTGGCTACCACTCATAGTCCAGAGCTAATATTTAAAATTAATTATATCAGTTAATTTTAACATTCATTAGAGTGGTAAAATATCTTTTGGATTTTGTCATTAAATTGTAAATTAAGGAATAAAAATGTCAGAAAAACATATTTACAAAGTAATTTTCATGAATAGAGATCAAGTTTATGAAATTTATGCAAACAGCGTCTATGAAGGCGATATGTATGGCTTTGTAATTTTAGAAGATTTAGTTTTTGGAGAAAAAAGTGCGATTGTTTTAGATACTAACGAAGAAAAGTTACGGGCAGAATTTGAAGGCGTAACTAGAACATTTTTACCAATACATGAAATTATTCGCATTGATCAAGTACAAAAAACAGGGATGGCTAAAATTGTAACTCCTTCTGAAAAAAACAATCTTAGCAATATTTCTACCCTACATAAACCATCCAAATAATTGCATTAACCAACCTAAATTCATGAAATTATTATTGATAATCCAAAGTTATGTTATTTGACAATTCTCAATTGTGGTTTAGATTTAGATGGATTTTCCTCAGGAAATTCTGTTTCTGAATCATTATAATCTTCATCTTCAGCGTCAAAAACCATCCCACGTCCATTTTCTTTCGCATATAGAGCTAATACTGCTACCACAGGCACATTGATATGCACGTGTTTACCAGAAAAACGCGTGTTAAATTCAATTATTTGGTCGCCTAAAACTAAACCTTGAATAGCTGCAGGACGCATATTTAATACAATTCTGCCATTCTCAACAAATTCTTTTGGAACCTGAACTGTAGTATTTTCTGCATCTACTAATAAATGAGGCGTAGTATCATTATCAATAATCCACTCATAAATACTGCGAATCAAATAAGGTTTTAAAGGTGTCATTTTGACAAACCTCCCATTTCTATTTCTTCAGGACTTAAACTAGCTTGAAATGCACTGCGATTAAATACACGCTGTGAATATTGATAAATTCCAGTACCCAAATTATTCAAATCTATTCCAGAATTTTTTAAACGCCATAATAATGGTGATAACGCACAATCAATCAAAGAATATTCTTTACCCATAAAATATGGATGCATCTCAAATACAGGCGCAGCTGCAATCAAACTTTCTTTCAAAGCTTTTTTGGCTCTCGCTGATTTTTTTTCACCTGAATGTAATAAATCATCCAATAATTTATACCAATCCTGATCGATACGTTTAATTAACATGCGTGCATTCGCGCGCGATACTGGATCCATTTGATGTAATGGTGGATGTGGAAATCTTTCATCCAAATATTCCATGATTATTCTTGAATCATACAACACTAAATCACGTTCAATTAAAGTTGGTGAAGTACCATTAGGATTAAATTCTATTAGGTATTTAGGTGGCTCTTTAAGATCAAAATATTCAATGTCAGCTGTTACACCTTTTTCATGTAAAACTAAACGCGCGCAATGACTCATAGCACAAGTTGGTGAAGAAAATAGCGTCATTACAGCTTTTCGAGTATTAATATTTGCCACAAATAACAACCTTTAATAGTTAGCGCAAGAAAAATATTTTCATTATAACATATTAATATTATTTTTTAGCTAAATTTTGATATGCAGAATTGTAATATAATAGCGGCTCATCAGTACGACAATGAACTTTTTCAATTTCTCCAATAACTACCCAATGAGTTCCAGCTAAAAATTTTTGCACTAAACGACATTCTAATGATACTAAAGCCGAGTCAAATATAGGCATTCCAAATTCACCTTCTGACCAAGCTACATTTGCAAATCTTTCTGCTTGTGAACAAGCTCCAGCAAATTCATTCGAAGTAACTTGTTGCTCACTAGTCAACACATTAACTGCAAACTTTTGTTCAGCAAACACACCCTTAGTAGTATCTGCTTCTTGATTTAAACATACTAAAATTTGCGGTGGATCTAAAGACAAACTAGAAAAAGAAGTTGCTGTCATACCTTGAAGACCATGTTCTGCAGATTTTGCAGTCACCACCGTAACTCCAGAAGCCCAATGTTTTAAAGCAGTTTTAAAATCTAATGCGCTAATTGCCATTACTTTTCCCCAACCCAAGCTAAAATTAACAGACTCAACAGTTTATCATTAGCAAACATTAGTAACTAATTAATATCAGTCAAATTTAAAAACCAAAATTTTATATTGCATCAACATTCACTTGCTTTAATCTTTGAAAACCTTATAATTCTCGCCCTACTTTCTGGTGTCTTAAAGTATTTTAACAATTAAGACTTAAATGGGAAGTCGGTGCGCAAGCCATTAAATCTTGCAATGCCGACGCTGCCCCCGCAACGGTAAATTAAGTAAAAATAAATTACTTAGCCACTGTCATAACAAATGATGGGAAGGCGATTTATTAGGCATATGCCACTTAATAAGCCCGGAGACCTGCCAAAAAGTTTATTCGCGCAGCGGCGGGCTGATTATGCGAACAAGCTAATATGCCTCTGTGTTTCTCATCCCCCACTGCATTTAATTTACATTTTGCGCGGGCGGCGCAGAGGGATTTATGCACTCCTTTATATATTTAGCAATTCTAATTTTATCTATCCATTCAGCAAATGCACATCTACATGATGACACTGCAACTGATAAAGTTTTTAATTATAAAACTCCTGAAAATATAAAACCTTATCCAGCAATTGAACATGCAGAAGAATATTATGGTTGCAGTGGTCACTTACGTACTGGATTTATTCAAACTTCAACCCATGCAATTAACAACACTTCAGCCAGTGCTTTAGCAGCTGAATTAGGCTGTGGATATAGTTTAAATTCACATATCAAAGCCCATTTAGGACTTTTTGGAGTATTAGACTCAGGTCTTAATAGTCACAATGACACCAATATTCACCCAGATTTTTTCAACGCCTCTAAAGATAGTTACCTAATGTTGGGAGAAGCTGTATTAACCTTATCTTATGCAAACTTAGAAGCTCATTTAGGGCGACAAAATTTTGATTCTCCACATTTAGATAGTGATGATTTACGCATGGTAGCAAATTTATTTGAAGCTTATTTAATTGACTATCATTTCAATCCAGAACTTTATTTTGGCACTGGCTTTATCCATAAAGCTTCAGGTTGGGAAAATGGAGTAAATTCTGCAAATTTTGTTGCTATAGGTGAAGCTTTAGGCGGACAAAAAGCAGGTGCATGGGTAAATTGGTTAAGTTATACTCAAGCAAATTTAACTAGTGAACTCTGGCTATATTTAATTCCAGAACACATGAATATTGTATATGCAGAATTAAATTATAATGCGCAAATACATGAAAATATTGCCTACAATATAGGATTTCAATATGATTGGGGACACTCTATTGGCAATGCTAAATTAGGTTTAATTGAAAATCACACTGTCGGAATTATGGGAGCAATATCTAGCATTGGCTTCACCGCAACTGCCGCTTATAATCAAAATTTTGGCAAATCATCCGCTTTAGCAAGTGTTGGCGGTGGCGCATTTTTCACTTCATTAGAAGACCAAACTTTAGACGCAGTAACTGCTAATGCTGCCCAAAGTTTTTTAATAGGTTTAGATTACACTGTTAATACAGCAATTAATATTGGCGTTGCTATAGGTGAATTTAGCGCAATAAACCAGCCTGAATATCAAATGCAAGAATTTAATTATTTTCTGAATTACAATTGGCATGATACTTTAACTGCAGAATTAATTTATGCTGTAGTAAATGACAAAAATTCACCCGCAGACACTAATCAATTCAGAGCTATTATTACTTATCGTTATTAAGCACTTAAATTTTACTCATAAATAAGCAACTAGTACCGCTAAACATTAAAATTTCCAGCATCATAAACATGCTTCAATTACACAATTTCAGATCATGCAAATAGCCACACATCATGTAAATCAACTAGTCTTAGCACCAATGGCTGGAATTACCGACAGTCCATTTAGAAATTTATGTAGACAACAAGGTGCAGGTTTAGCGATTTCAGAAATGGTAACTTCACAACCACATTTAAGACAACATAAAAAAACCTTATTAAAAAGCGATCATAGTAGTGATAATGGCTTACGTGCGGTGCAAATTGTCGGCACTAATCCCCAGCAAATGGCAGCCGCGGCAGTTTTTAACCAACAACAAGGCGCTGATATTATTGATATTAATATGGGTTGTCCTGCAAAAAAAGTTTGTGCAGTTGCTGCTGGTTCTGCCTTACTCAAAGATGAAGTCTTAGTACGCCAAATTTTAATTTCAGTAGTGCAAGCTGTTGAAATTCCAGTAACTTTAAAAATTCGCACTGGCTGGGATATAAATACTCGCAATGCTTTGCAAATCTCTCAAATTGCTGAACAAACTGGAATTGCTGCCATAACTATTCATGGACGTACCCGCGCTTGTAAATTCAATGGTCAAGCTGAATATGACACTATCAAAGCTGTAAAAGCCCAGCTTACAATTCCTGTGATTGCCAATGGTGACATTACCAGCCCTGAAAAAGCCGCCTTTGTATTAGACTATACTGGTGCAGATGCAATTATGATTGGCAGAGGTGCGCAAGGTAAGCCGTGGATTTTTCAACAAATTGCAGCTTATTTAGCTGGAAAAAATTATACAGTTCCAAGTATAAGCGAAATTCAAATTTTATTAATCCAGCATTTAACCCAATTACATGATTTTTATGGTGAACTTAATGGTGTAAGAATTGCTAGAAAACATATTGGTTGGTATTTTAAAACTTTGGGAATTTGCTTAACTAACACTGAAAAACAACTGCTATATCAAACTACTAATGCACAAATCCAATTACAATTAGTGCAAGCAACATTAATGCATCAATTAGTTGTTTAGATTTTAGGTTACAATAAATTCACAATTGAAAACCAAAATTCATTCTTACATTTGGAAAAATATTTATGTATAAAAAAATCTCTCGCGCTTTAATTAGCGTATCTGACAAAACTGGTATCGTGGAATTTTGCCGTGATCTAAATGCTTTGGGAATTGAATTATTATCTACAGGCGGCACTGCAAAAACCTTGATGGAGCATGATATACCTGTCATTGAAGTGTCTGATTATACAGGCTTTCCAGAAATGATGGCTGGTAGAGTTAAAACCTTACACCCTAAAGTTCATGGCGGAATTTTGGCTAGACGTGGAATTGATGAAGCTGTAATGGCTGCAAATGACATTTTAGCAATTGATATGGTTGTGGTTAATTTATATCCATTTAGCGAAACTATAGCTAAACCAGATTGTAATTTAGCAACTGCTATTGAAAACATTGACATTGGTGGCCCAACTATGCTTAGAGCTGCTGCCAAAAACCATAATTCGGTGGCAGTAATAGTAAATCCAAGCGATTATGCAACTATAACTCAAGAATTAACTGCCAATACAGGTGCTTTAAATAATGAAACCCGCTTCCAATTAGCCCTCAAAAGTTTTACCCATACCGCTCAATACGATACTGCAATCGCTGAATATTTAGCTAATTTAAATAATGCTACTGCATTTCCAACTACCTTAAATTTACAATTTGAACATAAACAAGCTTTGCGATATGGAGAAAA
Source organism: Methylococcaceae bacterium (assembly GCA_030627285.1). Classification (GTDB taxonomy): domain Bacteria; phylum Pseudomonadota; class Gammaproteobacteria; order Methylococcales; family Methylomonadaceae; genus WTBX01. The sequence continues at coordinate 44,069 of DAOUSJ010000002.1, forward strand.
CCCACATCAACAAGCAGCCTTTTATCAAGTTCAACAACCAGAAATAGGTACAATTGCTGCAGCCACCCAAATTCAGGGCAAAGCTTTATCTTATAACAATATTTCTGATGCAGATGCCGCTTTAGAATGTGTTAAAGCCTTTTCTGAAAAAATAACCTGCGTAATTGTTAAACACGCCAATCCATGTGGAGTTGCTCAAGCAGATACCGCCTTACAAGCTTATCAATTAGCTTATGCTACCGATCCAACTTCTGCATTTGGAGGTATTATTGCGTTTAATACTAGCTTAGATGCTGAAACCGCAAATGCAATTTTACAACAACAATTTGTGGAAGTTATTATTGCGCCTGCAATTGATTCCGCAGCTAAAACTTTGCTCACCAACAAAAAAAATGTGCGCGTGTTAGTAACAGGATTTTGGCAGCAACAAACTCCGAGTTTAGAATACAAAAGCGTAGCTGGCGGCTTAATGGTTCAAGATAAAGATATTGCTAGTATTGTCAGCGCCGATTTACAAGTAGTAACCAAACAACAACCCACAGCACAACAATTAATTGATTTATTATTTGCTTGGAAAGTAGCCCAGTTTGTGAAATCCAATGCGATTGTTTATTGTAAAAATTCCTGCACTATTGGTATTGGCGCGGGACAAATGAGTCGAGTTTATTCAGCTAAAATTGCTGGAATTAAAGCCGCTGACGAAGGTTTGGAAGTTCCAGAATCTGTAATGGCATCTGATGCTTTTTTTCCATTTAGAGATGGCATTGATGCGGCGGCAGAAGCTGGCATTATTGCAGTAATTCAACCTGGTGGCTCTATGCGTGACAATGAAGTTATTGCCGCTGCTGATGAACATGGCATTGCAATGGTATTTACTGGCATGCGTCATTTTAAACATTAATCAGGATTAATTATGCCAGAACTTCCAGAAGTTGAAACTACTTGCAACGGTATTCGTCCGTTTATTGAACAGCAACAAATTACCCAAGTAATTATTCGTGAGGCACAATTACGCTGGCTAATTCCAACTGAATTTGCCACTCAAATAACAGGATTAACTATCACTAGCGTAAGCAGACGTGGAAAATATTGTCTTTTACACACCGATAAAGGCAGCATCATATTACACTTGGGCATGTCTGGAAGTTTACGCATTACCGATGCCAGTATTACAGCTGGCAAACACGATCATGTAGATTTTATTTTTGCCAACCAACATATTTTGAGGTTTAACGATCCACGCAAATTTGGTTCAGTTTCATGGTGTGCAGGCGATGTATTTCAACATAAATTATTAGTTAATTTAGGCCCAGAACCATTAACTGCTGATTTCACTGCCGAATATTTATATGCCAAAGCCGCCAAACGCCGTAAAGCAATCAAAAACTTTATTATGGATGGCAATATGGTAGTTGGAGTAGGAAATATTTATGCTAGTGAAGCTTTATTTAAAGCTGGAATTTATCCATTACGCGCGGCAGGTAAAGTCAGTTTAGCTGAATATCACACTTTAGTAGTAGCAATTAAACAAATATTACACCAAGCCATTTCCCAAGGTGGCACAACCTTAAAAGACTTTGTTAATGCTGCTGGAAAACCAGGATATTTTAGCCAACAATTACAAGTTTATGCACGGGCTGGACAAAAATGCAATCAATGCCAACATCCAATTGAAAGTTTAGTTATTGGTCAAAGAATGAGTTATTTTTGTACTAAATGTCAACTTTGAAATTCAATCAGAGCAAATTTGTGAAATAAGACTCAAAGGGTGGCATATACTGCTTTTAAAGCATTGAAAAGCGTTAAACTAATGCAATTTTACCTCTTAAACATATAACTAGCTTATGATGCAATCTCAAGTGATTGGTTTTTATGGTAAATTGCCTATTTTAGAAACTATGATTTCTAAAGGTTTACCGCAAAGTTTTATTCTGCCATGGAATCAATGGTTACAAGATTCTATGCTATCAAGTCAACGTAAATTAGGTGATAAATGGTTGGATTTGTATTTAAACGCGCCTATCTGGAGATTTATTTTAACTCCTAAACTTGGTAATGACGCAGCATGGATGGGAATTATGTTGCCTAGCATGGATAAAATGGGCAATTATTTTCCCTTTAGTATAGTTATAAAAATACCCTCCATAATGCTCAAAATTGCACCATTACAATTATTGGACATGGCTTATACTTGGTATTCGGAACTAGAAAATATTGCTTCATTAGCTTTGGAACAAGAACTGTCTTTAGATGATTTAGAAGCATTATTGGCAGACACACCAAATATTTTATACAACAAACTATTAACTCAACATAACTATAAACTGAATACATTTAGTTCCACAAATTTTTCTTTAGAACATAGTTTTTGGCAAGTGGATAACTTAAATTATCATATTAAATTAAAACAAAAAATTTTTACTGGCTTACCTCCTGCAAATGAATTTGATTATTTTTTTGGACAACCACAATTATTTAAGGAAATGTCTAATATAAAAACTCAAACTGATTTACAAAACATTGAAACTGAATTAAAAATATTTAATCAACATTATCCTGAAAATAATCTTAGTGCTTCTATAGAACAACGAGCAGATATTTTATTGTGTAAATCCTATGCCTTAACTGATAAAGGTATGTGTAGAACTGAAAATCAGGATGCTTTTTTAGAACGTCCAGATTTAGGATTGTGGGTAGTAGCAGATGGTTTAGGCGGACATAAAGCCGGAGATGTTGCTAACCGAATGGTAATCCATGCGTTAAATAAACTCATCTTATTAGGTAATATCCATAATAATATCACTCAAATTCAAGAATGTTTAGCGGCGGTAAATGCCAAATTAATTAAATTTTCCGAAAATTTATTTAATCAACAAATAATTGCCAGCACTGTAGTGGTGTTATTAAAAAATCCGCCTTATTTTACTTACCTTTGGGCTGGTGATAGTCGTTTATATTTATTACGTGAAGGACAATTATCCCAATTATCAACAGATCATTCTGAATATCAAGGTATTAATAAAAAATCGCATGTAATTACACGCGCTGTCGGCGCACATGCAAAATTAACTTTAGACCAAGGAGCGATCACAAAAATTTACCCTAGAGATGTATTTTTATTATGTTCTGATGGCTTAAATAACGAGTTAAGCGAAATTGAAATCAAACAGGCATTACAACAACACAATTATCTCCGAAGCGTAAATGATTTAATGAAATTCACTTTACAACGTGAAGCTAAAGATAATGTCACTATTATGGTAGTGGAAATTTTATAGCTGCTATTATTACTAAACTTACTGTGAGTAAATTGCATTTAAGATAAAAAATTCCATGTTGAAAAACAAGCAGCTTGCCCTTGATATATCCCTTTAGCATCATTTAAATTCCACACTATTGCGCGTTGAATTAAAAACCGTTTTCCAGTACTAGAAATACGTATTCCTGAATAATTATTAATAAAACCTGCTGTATTTACTTGGTCTAACAATTTTTTACGTTCAAGTTGATTTACAGTTTCAGCTGAATATTTAGATGGCAGCGTAATTAATTGTTGCCAATCTAGTTCAAATAATTTTAATGCAGTTAAATTAGCGTAATTAAGTAATGGTTCTGAATCATTAGTATGTGACAACAAAGCAAATGGAGCTTCAAACAAATTTTGAGCTAATAATTCAGCTGTAGCATTTATTAACGGATAACCCAATAATTTCTCAAAACTTGAGTACATCAGTTGAGCATGTGGAGTTAAAAAATTATTCTCTAAAGATGGAATATGTGGATGTAACATTGTATATTTAAGGTTAATGTTTGGTTAGTTTATCCAAATAACCCATACCAAATGCGGATAAAACTAAGGTTAAATGAATTACAACATACCAAATTAATTTTTCATTAGCAATTGCCTCAATATTCATAAAAACTTTCAGCAAATGAATTGAAGAAATAGCCACCACCGAAGCGGCAACCTTCATTTTCAGTGAACCGTAATCATGCGTACCCAGCCAATCTAATTTTTCAGTTGTTTCACCTATATCTAATTCTGACACAAAATTTTCATAACCACTAAACATCACTACAACTACCATACTACCGACTAAAACCAAATCAATTAGGGATAATATTTTTAAGACTAAATTAGTTTCACTAATCTCTAAAATATGTGGTAAAAAATGATACAATTCCTGAAAAAATTTAATCGCTAATGCAAATAAAGCCAAACTTAAACCCATATATACTGGAGCTAACACCCATCTACTCGCGTACATTAATTGCTCTGAAGCATGTTCAATTTTGGTTTTTAGATCTATTTTCACCATAAATAATCCTATTATTAATTCAATTAATTGATTTTCACTTGTTCACATTACTATTGTCCAGCATAATTGCAAAAAATAATTGTGATAAAATCTATTTTCACTAACTAAAACTTGTTAGCCATTATGCGTAACAGCAACTATTTAAATAATCAATTTCTAATTGCTATGCCTGCATTGGAAGATAAAGATTTTTCGCACACGGTTACTTATATTTTTCAGCATAATGCTGCTGGAGCCTTAGGGATTATAATTAATCGACCTACTGAAATGAAATTGGGCGATATATTTGCGCAAATGCAAATTAAAAATACTGCCAACAATAGTTTAGATAGCCCTGTTTATTTAGGTGGGCCAGTACAAACAGAACGAGGTTTTGTAATCCATAATTGCTCTGATGACACATGGGAATCTTCCATTACTATTTCACCACAAGTTGCTTTAACCAGTTCAAGAGATATTTTAGAAGCTATTGCGTTGGGTAATGGCCCCAAAGAATATTTAATTGCTCTAGGTTATGCAGGTTGGGATGCTGGACAATTAGAACAAGAAATTATGGATAATACATGGTTAAACACTCCTTATGCAGCAAATGTTTTATATAATACTCCAGTAAATCAACGCTGGAATGCCGCAGCACACTTGCTGGGAATTGATATTAACCTTTTAAGTTCCACCGCAGGTCATGGCTAAAATAGATCCATTAGCAGCAAAATTAAATTCAGATACTTATTTAGGCTTCGACTTTGGCACTAAAAAAATTGGCATTGCGGTAGGACAAACCACGACCAAACTTGCTAACCCCTTGCAAACCATAGCATCACCACGGCAAATACCCAATTGGCAACTGATTGCTCAACTGATAAACCAATGGCAACCACTAGGCTTAGTAGTTGGAATTTCTGTACAACACGATGGCAAAGATAACCCAGTTACTCCTAGAATGCGTAAATTTTGTCGGCAATTAAATGGACGTTTTAATTTGCCTGTATATCAACATGATGAAGCTTTATCTACCTTTGAAGCTAAACAAATTTTATACGACGAACTGCATCTTAGTGCAAGTAAATTATGGGAAGTTCAAGATCAACTCGCAGCTCAACTAATTTTACAAAGTTGGCTCAATAATTATTCCAAATTCATATGAAAGATATTACTTTAAACCTTAATACACTGTTAAATCAACTTGAAACTGAACTCCAAAAAACTATCTTGCAGCGTCAAATTAAAAACCCAATTATTATTGGAATTCACACTGGAGGAGTTTGGATTGCAGAACAAATGCGCCAACGCTTACAGATTCAAGAACCTTTAGGAATTATGGATATTTCGTTTTACCGCGACGATTTTTCCCAAATTGGCATGCATCCACAAGTTAAACCCAGTAAAATGCCCTTAAATATTAAAAACCGCGATATTATTTTAATAGATGATGTTTTTTATACTGGGCGCACTATTCGTGCGGCTCTGAATGAAATTTTTGATTTTGGTAGACCCAAACAAGTTATTTTAGCTGTATTAATTAAACGTAATGGACAACAAATTCCACTAACTCCAGATTGTGCTGGCACTACAGTCCATTTGCCTGAAACTTCACGAATTAAACTCACAGGCCCAGACCCACTAAATATAGAAATTCATTCACTATTAACCACTTAATTGCCCATGTCGCCCACTATTCAATTCGATGCTGAAGGTCAACTAAAGCATTTTTTAACCATAGAAGGTTTTACCCAAGCACATTTAACCAAAATCTTAAACACTGCTGAATCATTTGTTAGTATGTCGCAACAACAGGTGCAAAAATTTCCTTTATTACGTGGAAAAACTATAGTAAATTTATTTTTTGAAAATAGCACTCGTACACGCTCTACATTTGAATTAGCCGCAAGCCGATTGTCCGCAGATGTACTTAATATTGACATCGCGACTTCATCTACTAAAAAAGGTGAAAGTTTACTAGATACAATCCGTACTTTAGAAGCCATGCACATAGATATGTTTGTAGTGCGACATGCTTTAAGTGGCGCAGCACATTTTATTGCACAACATACATCACCACATATCAGCGTAATTAATGCTGGCGATGGACAACATGCACATCCTACCCAAGCGATGTTAGACATGTTTACAATTCGACAACATAAACCAGATTTTAGCCAATTAAAAATAGCAATTATTGGTGATATTTTACATTCAAGAGTTGCAAGATCACAGATTCAAGCACTGAATATTTTAGGTGCTAAAGAAGTTCGAGTAATTGCACCACAAACTTTATTGCCAGCTCAAGTTGAAACTTTAGGCGTAACTGCTTGGCATGATATGGAATTGGGTTTAAACGACATTGATGTGATTATGATGTTACGCTTACAAACAGAACGCATGAACTCAGCTTTTTTGGCTACTGAAAGTGAATATTTTAAATGTTTTGGTTTAACCACCGAGAAATTAAAATTAGCTAAACCTGATGCAATAGTCTTGCATCCAGGGCCAATTAATCGTGGTTTAGAAATAGCTTCAGAAGTAGCAGATGGCAAACAATCACTGATTTTACAACAAGTTAACAATGGCATTGCGGTTAGAATGGCAATTTTATCTTTAGCAATGCAAGCTCAAGGAATTTAATCATGTCAGCACGAATTGAAATTCAACATGGGCGCATTATTGATCCAGCAAATAATCTAGATGCAGTTGGTTCTATATATATAAAGTCTGGAAAAATTCTGGCACTGTTTGAAGCACCAAATGGATTTATTGCAGATACAATTATTGATGCTAAAAATAAAATTGTTTGCCCTGGATTTATAGATTTAAGTGTTAGATTACGCGAACCTGGATATAGTTATAAAGCTACAATTTCTAGTGAAACCAAAGCAGCTGCAAGTGCTGGCATTACTAGTATTTGTGTACCTCCAGATAGTTGCAAGCCAGTAATTGATACCCCAGCAGTGGTAGAATTAATTAAAGATAAAGCTGAAATAGCCAATTACACTCAAGTTTATCCGATTGGTGCTTTAAGCCAACGCTTGGCAGGTAAAGAATTAAGTGCCATGTTTGCGTTAAAACAATCTGGTTGTGTGGCAGTAAGTAATGCTTCACAGCCATTAGAAAATTTAGTTATTTTACGACGCGCTATGGAATATGCAGCCAGTCATGATTTAACTGTATTTTATCGCCCAAATGAAGCTGCTTTAAGTTATCAAGGGTGTGTACATGAAGGGCATTTCGCAACTAAATATGGTTTACCTGCAATTCCAGAGGCCGCTGAATCAATTGCAGTAGCCGAATGTTTAGAATTAGCTGAACTCACAGGCTGTAGGATTCATTTTAGCCAACTAAGTAGTAAACGCGCCGTAATCAAGATTCATCAAGCGCAAAAATATGGTTTAAAAGTTAGTGCTGATGTAGCCATGCATCAACTGCATTTGTCTGAAGATGATATTGAAATTTTTAATAGTGCTTATCATGTGCAACCGCCTTTACGGAGTGTGGCAGATAAAAATTATTTACAGGAAGGCGTATTAAATGGAACTATAGCTGTGATTTGTTCAGATCATCAACCGCATGATTTTGATGCTAAATTAGGTGCATTTCCAGAAACTGAAGCAGGTATTTCAGCTTTAGAAACTTTGTTACCTTTGAGTTTAAAATTAGTCGCAGAACAAAAAATCTCTCTAACTGATGTGATTGCATGCTTAACTTGCAAGCCAGCGCAAATATTAGGTATCAATAGTGGCAATTTGGCATTAGGATCAGCAGCCGATATATGTATATTCGATCCCACTTTAGAATGGTTGTGTAATCATGAAAATTGGCTTAGTGCCGGTAACAACACACCTTTTTGGGGTAATACTTTGGTTGGTAGAGTTACACATACATTGCAAGCAGGAAAATTAATTTATTCTTTGGAAAACTTATGAAAATCAAACCACTTATCTTTATCATTAGCTTATCTATTAGTGCCATAAGTTGCTCTAAAGATTACACACCAGAACAAAATGTATCAGGCGAACATATGTTTCATACTGCTTGTGCTGGCTGTCACCAAAAAGATACCGCAGGCAAAATATTTAAGTGGGATAATTCAAAAGCAAATGTTGCACATATTCAAGATATGTTGACTAACGGTAATATGATGATGCCAAAATTCCCTAATATTAAAGGTGAAGCTTTAGATAAATTAACTACTTATGTATTGGAAAATAGCGTAGTTGAATAAAACTTTTTGAAGTTGTAACGTAGGTGGGACTTCAGCCGCAATAAAAATATAGGTGTTGAAATGCGACTAAAGTCACACCTACATGGTGTTTAAATTCAAAATAAAACGTAGGTGGGGCTTTAGCCGCACTGAAGAAATGTGAGAATTAAAATACTGCTTCAGCCACACCTACATAATTTTAAACCAACCAAATATCATTTACATTTAACTCTACATTTGCGCCTAATGTTGCTATTTGCATAGCTTCAACATCAGTTCCAGAGCCATCAGAATCATAAAATAATTCACCATTATCTTGGTCATAAATTAAATAATCATCTACATCTGCTGCTTCTGAAGCCAAAACAAAATTATTTGCATCAATTTGTCCAAGATCTGTAAAAGCATTAAATACTGTTTGTTTAAATTCTAATTTATCCAATCCAGTAACAAAATCCTTGATTTTATCCACCCCAATTAGTGAAATAAATTTGAATATATCTTTGCCAGTACCACCTTTTAAAAAGTCATTACCGTCACCACCAGTTAAAAAGTCATTACCATCATCGCCAGTTAAAAAGTCATCTCCAGCACCGCCAGTTAAAAAATCATTGCCAGCACCACCAGTTAAAAAATCATCTCCAGAACCACCAATTAAACGATCTTTACCAGAATTTCCATATAATTTGTCATTGCCAGCACCGCCTAATAATTTATCTTTGCCATTGCGACCTCTTAAAATATCATCTCCAGCATTAGCACTTAACAAATCTGCGCCTCTACCACCGTTTAATAAATCGTCTCCAGCACCGCCTAATAAACTATCATTATCATTTCCACCATTTAATAAATCATCACCAATGCCACCGCTTAAAAAGTCATCACCAAAACTAGCAAAAACTATGTCATCACCGTTACCGGCAAAAATTTTGTCATTACCACTTAAACCATAAATTTTATCATTACCACCATTGGCTATTAACACATCATCTTTAGCATCTAAGCCAGTAATAATATCGTCACCAGCACCACCAACAATTTTTTTATTTTTGATTATTTTAGCTATATATTCTTCTGTACCAGCTTGATCTATATAACTAGCAGACAAGGAAACTTTTTTACCATAATCAGCATTTACAATAGTATAACTTTCATCTTCTCCGACTAATTCACCGCCTACATACCATTGATATTGCATTTCTCCAATACCATCAGCATCACTAATGTTATGGCTAGCAGTTACAGTTTCTCCAAGCATCATTTTACCTTGGATTATTAACTCACCTTCTGGGGCAGCATTATCAATAATATAATTAGCATCGGTACTAATATCAGCTAAAGTTATTACTCCAGAATGTAATGTTTCTATGATGGGTTTAGAATAGCGTACATAATTACTTTGTCCCCAAGTAATTACTAAATCATCTGTTCTTAATGCAGAAAAAGCCCACTCAGTAGCATAAATTTGCTCTACATCTATAGTACCATTTAATGCTTGCGTAACCTTACTACTATCGCCACCATAATTATCATTGCCCCAAGTAATTGCCGAACCATCTTCTCTAATAGCAGCAAAGGCATTTACAGTAGAATAAATTTGCACCACATCAATATCGCCATTTAGTTGCTTAGATACTTGACTACTATCACCACCATGTCCACTATCACCCCAAGTAACTACTGAACCATCTTCTCTAAGAGCTGCAAATGCCATATCATTAGCATAAATTTGCTTTACATCTATAACTCCATTTAATTGCTTGGCTACTTGACTGCTATTACCACCATACCTATTATCACCCCAAGTAATTACCGAGCCATTAACTCTTAAAGCTGCAAATGCAGAATCAGTGGCAGAAATTTGCTCCACATCTATAGCACCATTTAATTGCTTGGCTACCTGACTACTATCACCACCATACCAATCACTACCCCAAGTAATTGCCGAACCATCTTCTCTAATAGCAGCAAAACTATGAACATTAGAAAAAATTTGCACTACATCTATAACTCCATTTAATTGCTTGGCTACTTGACTGCTATTACCACCATACCTATTATCACCCCAAGTAATTACCGAGCCATCTTCTCTAATGGCAGCAAAGGCATAAACAGTAGCAGAAATTTGCACTACATCTATAGCACCATTTAATTGCTTGGCTACTTGACTGCTATCACCACCATATTTTTCACTACCCCAAGTAATTGCCGAACCATCTTCTCTAATAGCAGCAAAGGCATTTGCAGTAGAATAAATTTGCACCACATCAATATCGCCATTTAATTCTTGCTCTATTTCAATAACAGATTCATTACTACGCCAAGTAATTACCGAACCATCTTCCCTAATGGCAGCAAAAGAACCTAAAGTAGAAAAAATTTGCTTTACATCAATATCGCCATTTAATTCTTGCGCAACTTTACTACTATTACCACTACCCCAAGTAACTACTGAACCATCTTCTCTAATGGCAGCAAATGCACCTCTATTAGAATAAATTTGCTTTACATCAATATCGCCATTTAATTGCTTAAATACCTTACTACTATCACCGCCATCATTTTTATTACCCCAAGTAATTACTGAAGCATCTGCTTTTATAGCTGCAAAAGCACCACGATTGATATATTCACCGGTACTTTTTCCAGGATAAGAAAGTAAATTATCGGTTATGTGTAATGTTTTCATATTCCTCTCCTAGTAATAAAATAATTGCCTAGTTAGATTAACATATACAATACAGAACTTATAGGGGGTAATTGCAATCTCCACACAAAATTCACATTTCAAAGCAGTAATAAATATGTTAAGAAGTATGTTTTTATATAGGGTCTTCAGAAGCTCCAGCATCAAGCGTTGCCCACACACGAAGCCATGTGGATTTTTTTTACCTGTTATATTCCTGCTTGAGTGTTTACATTAATAAATGTTGTTTGAAGACTTCAGATAATCTTAAATAATCTTCGGAAGTTTTAGGCAATCCAAAGCGTAATCCATGTGGTTTAGTAAATAAACGGGTTAAAATTCCTTCTTGGGCTAGTTGTTGATGAATAGCAGGTGCTTCCAAAGTTTTAATCCATACGAATAAATCACAATGCCCTGTTGGAATGATGTTATGTTGAATTAATAATGCTTGTAATTTTTTAGATTTTAAGGGTAAATTTAATCGTGTGTGAAACTGCCAATTGTTATCCAATAAAGCTTGAGTGGCAATATAACGGCTGGGGTGGCTGATTGTCCATGGGCCTAAAGCTTCATTTAGGATATGCAAAACTTTAGTTTCTGCAAATACAAACCCGCAGCGAATACCTGCTAGACCAAAAAATTTACCGATGGAACGCAGAATTATTAAACCTTTACTGCCAGATAATAAACGTAAGCTATTTTGCGGTTGAGAATCTATAAAAGCTTCATCTAAAATTAACCAGCCATCTTTACGTGCTAATTGAGCATGCCATTTCAATAATTGTTGCTTAGAAAATTGTTCACCAGTAGGATTATTGGGATTGATGATAATTAACACATCAAGCTTGCTAATTTGCGCATCAATGTCTGCAGAATTTAGATATATAATTTCATGCCCAGCTTTTTTCCAGCAATGTTCATGTTCCGCATAAGTAGGACTTAATACTCCTACAACTGATAATGGACGGCAATAAGGTAAAAGTTGGATCGCTGCTTGAGTGCCTGCAATTGCTAAAATATTTTGGCATTGATAATACAAACGTGCCGCTGCAATTAATCCATCATCTGTTTCTGGCAAGCGATGCCAACATTCATGTGGAATTGCTGAAACTTCCCAGCCATTAGGATTGAGGCCAGTAGATAAATCCATCCATTCCGTTACTGGAATGTTATATTGTTGCGCGGCTTGGTGTAGTTTGCCGCCATGTTCAAGCATATAAATTTCCAATGAATAACAGGCTTAGCCATAAAATTAGAGTGTGTAAAATCATGCCATTGGCACGTAAAATATCCTGATTGGTTGGAATTGAACCTTGTCCGAATATTATTTTAGCTTTTAGTTTACCATCATAAATAGCATTACCACCAAGAGTTAAATTTAATGCTCCAGCTCCAGCAGTCATAACTACACTTGCATTGGGACTTTCGAGAAATTTTGCTTGTTGATGCCAACATGTTAACGCCAATTTAGTATTTCCACACAGGGCATAACTTATAGCAGTTAAGCGTGCTGGTAGCCAATTTAAAACATCGTCAATTTTTGCAGCTGCCCAACCAAAATGCAAATAACGCGGATTTTTATAACCCCACATAGCATCTAAAGTATTACTCAAACGATAAATAATGACTCCTGGGATACCTGCAATTAGAAACCAAAATATAGGTGCAAATACTGCATCAGCACCATTTTCTAGCACTGATTCAATAGTTGCGCGACGAATTTCTAAGCTTTGCAATTGGTGTGTATTTCGACTGACTATCTTAGCAAGTTGGCAACGAGCTTGTGGAATATTATTTTGGTTTAATGGTTGATAAATTTCTTGTGCATGTTTAATTAGGCTGTTTGGGGCAATGCAAAAATATAATATTATTGGGGCTAAGATTAAATTAAGCCAAGGTATTTGGGTGCATAAATAAGCTAAACCAGTGCTTGGAATTACTAAGGTACACCAGCTGCATATACCAAGAATTTTAGTAGTCATTGGAGTGTGTTTTGCTTGATTAGCAATTTTTTCTAGCCATGTTACTATATTGCCGAAACCAACTAACGGATGATATTTTTTAGGTTCACCGAAAAGGTAATCCAGACTTAGGGCTAAAATTAGACTAAAAAATACTGACATAAAATTCCACAATAAAAATGGCACTGCACAATGCCATAATGTTGATTTAAATACAATAGTTTGTAGATATAAATTAGGAGAAACATTATTATGCAAGAAATTCCAAAACATGTAACTGCTTATAAAAAAACTGCTGAATTTGATGAGTTGAATATACCTAAGGGTTTATTGAATGCGCATCAAACTAAAGCTGGCGTATGGGCTAAAATTGTTATTCTTGAAGGTCAATTGCAATATACAATTAATACCTTAGCAACCGAAGTTGTAATTTTAACCACAAAGATTCATGGTGTAATTGAGCCTGAAACATTTCATAAAGTAAAGGCTTTAGGTAAGGTTAGATTTTATGTGGAATTTTATAAATAATGTTACAAATAGCAATAGGTATCTTAAGAAATTCTGTAGGTGAAATTTTAATTTCTAAGCGTGCTAATTCAGTGCCTCAAGCTGGTTTGTGGGAATTTCCTGGGGGTAAAATTGAAACAAGTGAAACTTGTTTGCAAGCTTTACAACGGGAATTATTGGAAGAGGTTGGGGTGCAAGTTCAAGCTGCACAGCCATTAATTACCATTAGGCATAAATATGCTACTCAAGTAGTAGAATTAAATGTTTGGGAAATTTTAGCATTTTCTGGAACTGCAATTGGCTTGGAGCAGCAACAAATTCAATGGCTAGCACCAAATTTATTGCAGCAATATAAATTTCCAGCAGCTAATGATAATATTTTGCAAGCGATTAAATTACCGCGCCAATATGCAATTTTAGCTGATGCAGAACCAGTTCAATTGCGCCAAAATTTGGTTACAATTCTGCAACAGGGAATTAAATTAATTCAACTGCGTTGCAAACAATTACCAGTAAATATATTGCAAGAATTTTTAACTTATGCAATTCCAATTTGCCAACAATATTCAGCGCAATTATTATTAAACTCCACTATTGCAACTAAGTTACCAGTTATATTTGATGCGATTGGGATTCATTTAACTAGTGTTGATCTTATGGCTTTATCAAAACGTCCGCAAACACCTGCTTTAGTTGCAGCTTCTTGTCATGATTTACCGCAGTTGCAACATGCAGAAAAACTGGGCTTAGATTTTGCGGTCTTAGCACCAGTATTAACTACTCCAACGCATCCCAATGCAAAAACTTTAGGTTGGGAAAATTTTACTGCTTTAGTGGCAAAAACTAAGTTACCAGTATTTGCTTTAGGTGGTATGCAAACCCAACATATATCACAGGCTTTTCAAGCTGGAGCGCAGGGTATTGCTGGTATTAGAGTATTTTTAAGTTAATTTTAATTTCACTGCTGTGATTAATGCTAGTTGTAAATCTGTAATTACTGGATTCCAATTTTGGCGAATTGTTTGTCTAAATAACCGCGCACTAGGATACCAAGGTGAATCTGTGCGATTTTCTAACCACCGCCAATCAGCTACCAAAGGTAAACATAACCACACGGGCTTATTTAATGCGCCAGTTAAATGTGCTACACCACTATCTATACTAATGACTAGATCCAATTGTTGAATAATTCTGGCAGTATCGGCAAAATCATTAATCATAGGGCTGCAATCAATAATTTTATCCTTCATATTAAGGTCAGTTATATCTTGCGAATTTTCTCCGATTTGTAAACTATAAAATTGGCTTTGAGCAGTATTTAATAATGGCAGTAATGGTTTTAATTGAATTGAGCGATTAATATCATTACTGTAATCTTTATTGCCTGCCCAAACTAAACCTACATTAAGTTTTTTAGGGTTGAATTCCAAGTTTGCTACAGTTTTTGTAGTTGGAATTAAATATGGCATGTTATTTGGAATAGTCGCAACTTCAGTAGCAAATAAATGTGGCAAACTCAATAAGAATACGTATTTATCATAAGTTGGCATTGGTTGAGTATTTGCAATTACTGTAATAGCTGGAAAACTAGCAGTAAATAATTCTGTCAAAGATTCTTGACACCAAAATACTATCTTGTTGCATTGTGAACTCAATAAATTTAAATAGCGTGCAAATTGTATTCCATCACCAAAACCTTGTTCCCAGCATACTAATAAAGTTTGCTGATTAATGTTTTCACCTTGCCAAAGTTTTGCTTGTGGAAACTTATGGATAGTTTGATAGTCAGCAGCAAATTGTTGAGTTCTAGTTTCGTAAAGTGCAAATCCAGTTTGATAATTGCCTAATTTTAATTCTGTGTGTGCTAAGTTATATTGAGTTGCTACGTGTTTAGGATTTATTTGTAACGCCGTTTGGTAATACTTCCAAGCCTTGTCTACTTCGCCAGTAGCTGCTGCTAGTATTCCTAAACCAACTTGAACATCAATGTGTTTTGAATTTATTTGCAGTGCTTGTTGTAAATATTTGTTGGCAGTAGTGAATTGTTGTTGTTCAATAAATACTTTACTTAAGTTGCATAAGGTTGCAATATGTTTTGGGTCTAATTTTAAAGCTTGATTAAGGTAATTTAATGCTTGGTTGAATTGTTTTTGTTCAGTAAATACTTTACTTAAGTTGCATAAGGTTGCAATATGTTTTGGGTCTAATTTTAAACCTGCTTGGAAATATGTTTCTGCTTGGGAATAATCATGTTGTA
>DAOUSJ010000026.1 GCA_030627285.1 Methylococcaceae bacterium
ATGTATTTCATCACTTAAATCTATATCCACGCCGATAAACATGGACAATACACCTTGAAATAATAAGCCTTCTGGTTTATTAATTGCCTCATCATAAAGAGTTTTCAAAGTAGGAGTAGTATACCGATCATCTAATAAATTTTTTAAGGTTTGATAGCCATCCATTGCGGAAACCACATAATCAGCATGGTAATCAATTCCAGCAGAATTTTGTACCCCAATAGCTTGATCGTCTACTACTAAAATTTTAGCAATTTTTTGATCATAAATAATTTCACCATCTAAATCTTGGTAGCGTTGGGCAATAGATTTTGATAATCCCAATGAACCACCTGCTGGCAGACCTGCAAGTTGTCTAGATGCAAAGGCGATATTATTCAGAAATGGTAATACTGGCAAACCATTATAACGGGTATAAAAAATACAATTCATTGCTTGTTGGATAGCAGGAGATTGAAATTTATTTGCAAAATCAGTCATTTGCATTCCGCCAGTACGCATAAATAATCGAATAAATGGTAATAATTGCCATAACTGTTGCATTTTTTCAGCAAATGACATTAGTCCATGTGGCTTTAAAACCATGACCGCATATACATCAATAAATTTCATGAATTGTCTTAAGCCAGCACAAAATTCAGCTATTGGCTTAGCATCCACTGGAGAAATATCTAATAAATGTTGCTCAAATTTATCAGGATCTACATAAAAATTCACCCTAGTACCATCATCACAAACCACACTATTGAATAAATCAAAATGCAGGATTTCTTGATTTTTCAATGCACCTAATTCACGCCAAATTTGTGAAAAAGGTTCTGCTTCATCACCACATCCAGGCATCCAGCCAATGCAATAATCACACATATAACCTTTATTATCCCAAGCCGTACAACACCCACCAGGAACATTATACATTTCCAGAATTTTAGTCTTATAGCCATTCATTTGTAAATAACATCCAGTGGCTAATCCTGAGATGCCAGCACCAATAATAATTGCTGATTTTTGAGTAAACATATTATTTTATTAAAAGTATTAAAGTTGGTGGAAATTAAATTGCTTAAACAAAATTTAGGCTTATTCTGGCATAGTTGCAACAAATTTTTTCTGGTCATCAGCACAAACAAATTGCACTACATGTCTTCCAGCAGCAGATGCACGAATTAAGCCACCTGTAGTTGCCCAAACTCCAGAAAGATAAAAGTTTTTCAATCCTGGCAAACCTACACCATTCTTTTTCACTTCTTCTTCTAAAGTTTCACCGCCATCAACAAATGGTTGCCAACCTAAAACTGTGCCATTGTAATTGCCGGTATATCTCACTTGAGTCATAGGCGTAGAAGTATCTATACAATCGATTGAATCTTTCAAACCAGGGTGTTTGTTATCCAAATAATCAATCAAAAATTTAGCTACCGCTTTTTTATTTGCATGATAGGCTTTGCTACGCTTAACATGTTTAGTGTAATAAACTTTATCCTTGCGTTGAACTTCTTTAAATTCTGGATGTTCTTCATTCAGTTTGCGCCAAGGTTCAATATCACAAAAATAAGTAATATAAAGTACTGACTGCCCTTCAGGAACTAACTCAGGATAATAATCACTACGCAATTGCACATTAATACTTGGATGGGTAATTCCAACCAAGTGTTTAGTTTCTGAATCCGTAAGCAAATGCGAACTGCAACGATCAAATTCTGGCCACTTTTTATTTAAACCTAAAAACAAAATGTAATAGCCTGGAAAAATCATTTCCTTTTCATTAATGGTTTTAGAATACAAGCGTTCATAGGTTTCACTTAAATATTGTCCTTGTAGCATTTTGTAATAAGTAGTGTAACCATCACAAGCAGAAACAATAATATCGGCAAATTCTTTACTGCCATCAGAAAACTCAATCCCAATAGCAGTGTCATTTTCGACCAAAATAGTTTCAACTTTTTTGTTGTAATGAATTTTGCCAGCTAAGGATTTGTAACGCGACTCAATTGATTTAGACAAACCTAAAGAGCCATGCTCTGGAACACCAGCAGATGAATTTGCATGACTAGCTAAATTAAAATAAAACGGTAATACTGGAAAATTGGGCATTTTTTCAAAGAAAATGAAATTAAATGCTTCACGTAAAAATGGATCTTGACATTGTGCCGAGAAATCGGTCATTAATACTGAAATTGATTTTCTGATTACATTGAAATATGGAATAAATTTGGCCATCATCAAATTTCGCTCCCAAAACCCCATTAAACCTACGGGTTTTAGAAATGGATATACCGCCAAGCATTTTTGAAACTTCCTAATGCCATTACAAAACTCTTTAATAATCTTTTCATCATTAGGCGCAACTTCCATTAAATGGCTGTAAAGTTTATCTGGATTAGAATAAAAATGAATTTTACGTCCATCAGGATGTTCAACAGTGTTAAAAATTTCAAAATTTCTAATTTTTTTGCCTTGAATTGCACCTAATTCCAGCCATATTTGGTGCATCTCATTGCCAGGGCCGCTGCCTAAAAGCCAACTAATACAGCAATCAAAGGTATATTTTTTGCGCCGTTCCCAAGCAGTACAACAGCCACCAGGGATTTCATGCATTTCAAAAATTTGGCTATCATAGCCATTCATTTGTGCATAACAGCCAGTGGATAATCCTCCTAGACCGCCACCAATAATAAGTATTGTTTTGCGTTCTGACATGCTTCTAACCCCTATGCGGACTGCAAAATATCACGAATAATATTTGCATGGGTTTTGGCATTATCACCCAGCAACATGTCTTCATGTAGACTTGCGCCAATATGTAGATTTGCCTGAGTATTTGAACTTTCATTCCAACTAGAAAGTTTGTTTTCTCTGTATGGATCAGCTTCATTAGCTTCAACAATACAATGTACAGCTGCATTAACATTTTGTAGATTTTTTTGCTGGTAACTGAAGTCAATATAATTATTAGCTTGCGCCATTGTATGTTGCTCTACTTTGTCAGAGCCAGTGTGTTTTTTGAAATGTTGGCGCAATTCCTCTTTAAAATCAGCTAATATTTCTGCTGAAATAGTCAAATCATCTAAGATTCTATATGAATCCATAATTATAACGTGGCTGACTTGTCGACCTAGTTTTTCCAATGCAACTGCTACTTCAAAAGCAAGATTTCCACCTAATGAATAGCCAAATAATTTAATTTCACCATGTGCTTGAATGCTTACAAT
Source organism: Methylococcaceae bacterium (assembly GCA_030627285.1). GTDB lineage: Bacteria > Pseudomonadota > Gammaproteobacteria > Methylococcales > Methylomonadaceae > WTBX01. Next base: position 3,213 of record DAOUSJ010000026.1, read on the forward strand.
TAATTCTGCATATTGTTGGATTTTGTCAGCTTCAGTTAAATAATTGAATGATAATAATGTGTGTGTGGGTAAATTAGCAGCTAACGCTTCATATACAATACTGTAGCCACCAGCAGGCGGAAAACTAAATAAATATTTGGATTTGTTTGCTTGTTCGTTATAACAAATATATGGCAATGCTCCAGCAATTTTTCCAGTAATTACTTCTTCTACAGTTTTTGCCATACCTGCTAGAGTGGAAAGTTTAAATAATTGGTTTACAGTGATTTTGATGTTGAAGGCTTCTTGAATTTGAATCATTAATTCAATTAAATATAGGGAATTGCCTCCAAGTTCAAAAAAGTCATCATAAATACCTATTGAAGAAGTTCCCAACATTTTGCTCCAAATTTCAGCCATTTTAATTTCATATAAATTTTCTGGAGCTTTGAAATTAGCTTGGGCTACTCGTTGAGGTTTAGGTAGAGAATTTAAATCAATTTTACCGTTATCTAGTTCTGGCAATTGTTCAATTTGCAGAAAAAATTCTGGCATCATGTAACTAGGTAAATGTTCAGCAATATGCCTTTGTAAATCACTTTCATCTACTTGTAAATTAGATATTATTTGATAATAAGCACATACACAAGGCTCTTGATTAGGGCTGTTTTGAATTATCACTACTGCTTGTTCGATACCTGTGAAAGACAATATTGTATTTTCAATTTCACTTAGTTCAATTCTATGTCCACGAATTTTTACTTGGGTGTCTGTACGACCTGCAAAATGCAATTGACCTTCAGTATCCCATTTAACTAAGTCGCCTGATTTGTATAAATACTGATTTTTTTGGGGATTAAATGGGTTTGGAATAAATAAAGCTTGAGTTTGTTCGGTATCATTGATATAGCCGCTAGATACTCCAGCACCACCAATATATAGTTCTCCAACTACTCCTACTGGCACTGGATTTAAGATTTTATCTAATACATAGACACAATTATTGTTAAATGGAGTTCCAATTGGGATGCCGGCGTTTAAGTCTATTAATGATGCTATTGAAGCTTCGGTTACTGCAAAATAAGTGCTATCAATAGTGGTTTCTGAAGTACCGTAAGAATTAAATATTTTGGCATTAGTGACGGTATTTAATTGTTGGTAATCTTCTAAAGTCCAACGTTCAGAGGCTACAATTAAGGTTTTCAAGTCTAAGGTTTTAGCTTTTTGTTGTGCATAATTGACTAATTTGCGCATTACTGTAGGTACAAATTCAGCAAAATCTACTTGATTACTTTCAATGGTTTCTAAGAGTAAAGGCATGTTTAACAAGATATTGCGTGGACATAATTGCAAGGTTTTGCCATTACTTAAAGCTCGAATCCAATCGCCACAAAACACATCAAAACTAATATGTGCCATTTGTAAATGTACCGTACTATTAGCTAAATCATAGGTTTGTTGCCATGCATTTGCCATGCTGACAATATTGGCTTGAGTTACTAATACGCCTTTTGGTTGTCCAGTAGAACCAGAAGTAAACACAACGTAAGCACCTAAATCTGGAGTAATTGGCAGATTTAAATTTTCTACATTAGTTTGCGCCAACATAGTGTCAATGGCATAAGATGTAACATTTAACGCTTCAGTTTCAATGGTTTGTGAAGCTTTTAATATACAAGTTGTAGCTGAAATATCTAAAATTTGTTTTAAGCGTTCAAGCGGTAAATCACTATCCAAGGCTAAATAACTAGCTCCTAGTTTTAAACAAGCCAATATTGTAGTAATTAATAGCGGTGATTTTTGCAAATATAAACCGACTACAGCACCTGTTTGTATTTCAGCAGCAAGTAATGCATGTGCAATTTGATTGGCAGTAGTATTTAATTCTGCATAAGTTAAAGTTTCGGTTTTTCCAGTATCGTGAGTAATTCTTACGGCTATTGTGTTAGGTGTAGTTTGTGCGAAAGCTTCAATAGTTTTATGCATTGGTACAAAATCTTCGGCTTCTATATTAGCAGCTTGGGTTTCTGTCCCAGACCAATTTTGTAACAGTGAAATTTGTTCTTTCGGAGTAGGTAAATGATATTCAGCAACCGCTTTAGTTGGAGTAGCAATTGCTTGTTGAGCAATTTCTAAGAAATGCTCTGCCATGCGAATAATTGTGGGTTTAACAAATAAATCTGTGTTGTATTTGAAAGTAGCATAATAAATCCCTTTTTCTTCATACACTGACAAAGTAAGGTCAAATTGTCCTTCTTCTTCTGGCATTTGCAACAATTGCATTGGAAAACCATCATAATGCGCCACATTATTATCATCAATATGGCTTCGATCTACTTGATGATTTAATAATACAAACATGATTTGGAAAATTGCAGTTCGACTAGGATCATGTTCAATTTCTAAACGATCTACTAATAATGAAAATGGAAATTCTTGATTTTCCAAACCCATTAAAGTGGTGTCACGTACTTGTTTAATTAGTTCTACAAAGTTTGGATTGGCATCAAAATTAATCCACAATGGTAATGGATTGACAAAATAACCGTAAATTTCTGCAAATTCAGCCTGAGTCCGTCCTGCAACTGGGCTGCCAATAATAATATCGTTTTGCTGTGTATACTTGTGCATCAAAGTGTAATATAAACTTAGCAACACCATAAACATGGTTGCACCTTCTTTTCTAGCTAAGGTTTGCAATTGTTTGGTTAACTCGGCATTGATTTCAAAATTATATGAGGCACCATTATTTGTCATTACCATTGGACGCTTTTTATCAGTTTCCAAGGCTAATTGTGGGATGTTTGCAGGTAAACGATTGCGCCAAAATTTATATAATCCAGAACCACGAATACTATTAATTAAACGTGATTCCCATTCAACAAAATCACGGTAACTAGCTTGCGGTGCTTCAATAACAATATTGTCTTCTTTGAGATAACGCGCATATAAAGCTTGCATCTCATTTAAGAATTTATAATTTGACCATGCGTCTGAAACAATATGATAAATAGTAATAGCAAAATAATAGCTATCTTCAGATTGTTTATATAAGCGTACTCTTAATAAAGCATCAGTTTCTAAATTAAATGGTTGTTGATTATCCGTGATTACTTGGGCGCGAATTTCTTCCCAAGTTTGGTTTTCCACATTTACTAAGGTAAATTTAGATGGTCTATGTGCGTAAATCCTTTGCACTGGTTCGCCATTTACTACATAAAAATTAGCTCTTAAGCCAGGGTGTCTTTGGATTACACCATTAATAGCTTTATCTAAAATATCTAATTTTAAAGTGGATGGAATGTGCATAACTCCACCTATATTATAGGCCGCACTTTGTGGATTTAGTTGATGCGTAAACCAAATGGCTTTTTGTCCAAATGATAATGGATATTCATCCTCAATTTCAGAATTTTCAAGAATATGTTGTTTAGAAATTTCATTAGTTGCTGTTTGTGGATTAACTTCAGCATCAATCTCAGTTACAGTTTCTTCACTTTTAGCAGCTGCCAAGAGTATAATTTTTTCATTTAATTCAGTAGCTAATTGACTTATATTTAAGTTACCTAATAATTTAACTACACTTAAACGTTCACCAAAATGACCTAAGAGGCGGTTGTTTAATTCAACCCCCATAATTGAATCAATACCTAAGGCGACTAAGGTATCGGTGGCATTTAAATTTTCTACATCAGTGCGTAAAATATTGCCTACCAAAGCGGTAAATTCAGTTTCAACTAAGGCTTTCCGTTGTTCAAGTTCGCATTGTAAATAACAGCTTAAAAAGTCACCCGACTCTTCTTCATTAGTATCTTCAGTTGCCAATTCTTTGAAGAGACTAGGTTTTTTTGGATACCAAGCTAAAACTTTATTCCAATGAGCATCACAAACTGATAATTGTGGATTTGGCAAAGTTAAAATACGCTCTAAAACTTTAATCCCTGCATCAGGCAAAATTGGCGGCATACCACGTTGTTCTTTATAGTGATGACCCAATCCTAATTCTTTAATCATGCCAATTGCCCAAGGTCCCCAGTTAATACTGAGAGCTGGTAAACCTTGACTACAACGGTAATGTGCTAAAGCATCTAAAAAGCTATTTGCACTGGCATAATTGACTTGACCTGCGGTAGTTACTTGGGCAGCAATTGAAGAAAATAGCACAAAATAATCTAATTTTTCTCTGCTTAAACATTGATGCAAGGTGAGCGCGCCAATAGTTTTGGTATCATAAACTATATCAAAATCTTCAGTTTCAATAGCTGAAATTAAGGTGTCTTTTACTACTCCACTACAAAAGAACACTCCACGAATTGGTGGATAACCTTGTTGAGCAAAATCATCAAAGTAATAGCGTAATTCACGTTCTTTAGTTACATCAATATCAGCTAAAATTACCTCTGCACCCATGGCTTCTAATTCACGAATAAATTGAATTCGAGCGTATAAACGATGCTCGCTATCAATGTGTTGCCAAGTTTCACGTTTTGGAAATGCACTTCGAGTAATTAATAATAATCTACGTGCGCCACAGCGAATTAATAATTCACATACTAAACGTCCAATTGCACCAAAGCCACCAGCAACTAAATAACATGCGTCAGTTTGTAAACGTACTGGAAATGGACGTTTTAAAGTTTCTGGAGCTACTAAACGATTGCCATAACGTTGTTGTTGCCGATAACTAATTTCTTCTTCACTTTTAAGTCCTAATTCGGTAATTAGCGTATCAACATCTACTGTAGTGGAAAAATCAAGGTGTGACCCCCAGTTTTCACATAATTCATGCTGTGCTAAGACTCTACTAATGCCGGCAATTGAAGCTGAAATTGGATTTAAACTTGCGGCATCATCAGTTACTATATGGGCATTGCTAGTAACCACCCACAATTTACTTTTAATTTCAGTTTCTATAATTACTTTTGCTAATAGCAACAAAGAATGCAAGCGAGTTTTTTTCAATTGCTCAAATTCTCTAGCACCAATTTCATCAAATGATGGCGTGTAATCTAAACCTAGGCAATGAATTAAACCAGTGTCAGTGCCATATTGTTGATAAAATTCTTGGACACATTGGCGTAATTGTGAAAAATTATTTACTGCTAATTTAGCTTGGCTAAAATCAGCTTCCATAATGTAATTATGTCCAGTATTAACTATGCAAGTTGCTGCACCTTGAATCCGTAATTTTTCTGCTATAGTATCGGCGATTCCAGTTTCATCAGCAATAATTAAATAGGCTTTTTTAAGTGCAGTGGTTTCAACATCATCTATTGCTTGCTCCAACCATTTGGTTTGATATAACCAACTATCAATAGTATTAGTATTCATGCCGCCTGCAACCGAATCTACAGCTTGGGCATTAAAACCTTGCAAAGTTCCTAATACATTTCCTTGTTCGTCACAAAGAGTTAAATTACCAATAATTTTTTCTGCATCTCGGGTAACTATTTGAGTTAAACACCAGAATTGAGTCCCAATATTAGGATTCAAATTAATTTCTTGAATTGCAATCGGTAACCGGACTACAAAATCTTCTGGCGCAGATAAGCCGTCAATTTCATTAATTAATAAAGTTTGTAAGCATGCATCTAATAGTGCTGGATGTAAATGGTAATCTGAGTTATCTAATTCAGCAGCATCTGGAAGTACGATTTTGGCTAATACTTGATTAGAACTTAAATAAGCAGTTTCAATAGCTTGAAAACAAGTTCCATATTGATAATTAAATTGGGCTAGCAAGCTATAACATGTAGTTTTATCAATGGATTTATTACTGTTTTGTTGCTCAAGATTTAGATCAATTTTTGCAGCTAAATTTTGCACGCCTCGACTACGAATAAAAGCACTAATATGTTGTTCTTCATGTATTTGTGGGTTGGTTTCAGAATCTATATCTACCCGTTGTTGACTAGTAATTTTAATTTTAGAATTACTTTCATCAATCAGCAATTTTAATTCAGGGTTTTTGTCATCACTTAAAAATACACCTTTGTCTATTTTCAACTGATCTATACTATAAAAACCAGCACCCCAATGTTTATTCAAGGCGGCATAAATCATTTCCACATAACCAGCTGCTGGAAATAAGCAAGTGTCTTGAATTACATGGTCATTGAGATATGGATATTTTTCTAAGCTAACATCACTGTCCCATAAATTGTAGGTTTGAGGATTTTTAATTCCAAGTAAAGGTTGTTGAACCTCACCTTGACGAACAGTTTGATAAAATGGAGTTTCATACCAATGTTTACTTGGTTTCCATTGATAACGTGGCATTCTAGCAAAATGTGCATTTGGATAGATTGCGTCCCAATTAAGTTCGCATCCCAAGCCATGTAATGCTGCTAAAGAGCCATAAAAATCTTCTTGTTCAGGATATTTGCGTCGAATTGAATATAAAACTCGATTTTCTGTATTTAAGCTGGTTGCTATCTCACTAATGGAAGCTGCAAGCACAGGATGTGGGCCAATTTCCAGAAAATATTGAAATTTATCGCCGAAAATATTTGCTATTGCTTTTGCAAACGCTACTGGTTCACGTACATTACGCCACCAATAATTTGCATCACCTTCTTCTCCGGTTGTTTTTTGTCCGGTAACCGTAGAATATAAATCAATTTGCGCAGCTTGTGGTTTAATGTCAGCTAGTGACGCAAATAATTCGTCCTTAATTTTTTCCATAATTACGCTATGGTAAGGAACTTCAACTCGCAAAAATTTATTAAATACTTCCTGAGTTTCTAGTTGTGTAGCTATATTAGTTAAGGCTTCAGCATCACCAGTTAAAGTCACAGCACTTGGACTATTTATAGCACCTATAGAAACTTTATCTTGGTAAGGTGTTAGATAATGCATTACTTCTGGTTCAGATAAACCCACTGCTAACATTTTTCCCATACCGCGAGTTAAATGTTGTAAGCGACTACGATGTACTACAATTTTTACTGCATCTTCTAGGCTATAGACTCCAGCTAAATAAAATGCTGCTACTTCACCGGTACTATGTCCAACGATTGCATCAGCTTGAATGCCATAAGATTTCCAAAGTTCAGCTAATGCTACCTGTACTGCAAAATTAGCTGTTTGAGCTAGCCAAGTTTCAGCCATTTTAGACTGATCTTCACTGGCAAATAATTCATCTTTTAATGACCAATCAACCCATTTGGAAAATTCTTGATCTATTTTATCTATTGTATGTTTATATGCAGGCTCAGTTTGATAGAGTTCATGCCCCATGCCCCACCATTGTGTGCCCATGCCGGTGAATACCCAAACTAACTGTAATTTATCAGTTTGCTTTTGTTCAAAATACCAACCTTCGGTGGGTTTTTCATCAGTATAAGCAGCTAATCTAGCTAGTAATTGAGCTTTGTTTTTATATACGCATATAGCTTTATATGTCTGTTGTTCGCGGATACAAGCACTGCTATAAGCTAAATGATATAGTTCAGTTTCATCATTAAGTTGTTGAATATGTTGTTCATAGGCTTGAATTTGTTGAACTAAAGAATTTTGGTGATTGTGACTAATGACTAATAATTTAGGTTGTTGATTTATATCTACAATAGCTTGAGGTTTAGGCCTATATTCTTGTAATACAATATGTGCGTTTGTGCCACCAAAACCAAATGAATTGACTCCTGCTATAGCTAAACCTTCATGTTGCGGCCATGGGGTTAAAGTTGTGGGGATTATATAAGGATATTTTTCTAAGGCAATGTTGGGGTTTGGTTTTACAAAATGTAAGTGTGGTGGAATTTGTTGATGTTTTAATGCCATCACGGTTTTCATAATTCCAGCTGAACCAGCCGCCGCTTCAGTATGCCCGATATTAGTTTTAACTGAACCTATATAACATATATCTTCTGGGGTTCTATCAATATTGAGTAAATTACCTACTGATTCTGCTTCAATTGGATCTCCAACTGGAGTTCCAGTACCATGAATTTCAATATATTGCACTTTCCCAGGGGATGCATTGGCACGTTTATAGGCTGTTTGCATTAAAGCTAATTGTGCTTCTGGACTGGGCACAGTAATGCCGCTAGTACGACCATCTTGATTTACCGCACTGCCTAAAATTACCGCATGAATAATGTCTCCATCAGCTTCGGCTTGGGAAAGTTTTTTAAGTATAAAAACTCCTACACCTTCAGAACGCACATAGCCATTAGCAGTATCTGATAACGCATGTGATGATCCAGTGGGAGATAAAAACCCGCCTTGGGATTCAGAAACAGTATATTGTGGGGCAAAAGTTGCTAACACGCCTCCAGCCATAGCAATTTCACTATCACCTTGTTGTAAACTGCGACAAGCCAGATCTATGCTAACTAATGAGGAACTACAGGCGGTATCAACAGTTAAGCTAGGGCCAGTGAAGTTATAAATATAAGAAATACGATTTGATAACATAGTCATCATTACACCAGCAGCAGTGTGTGCATCAATATTCTTAAAATTTGGGTTAGTAAATTGTAAGATTTTATAATCTACCGTAAATCCCCCAATAAAAACTCCAACTGCTTTACCGCTTAAAGTGGAAGCTTTATGGCCGCCTTCTTCCATGGCTTCCCAAGTAACCTCTAATAATTTACGTTGCTGAGGGTCAATATAATCAGCTTCTCTGGGTGAAATTCCAAAAAATAATGGATCAAATTCATCTAAACCATCTATATAACCACCCCAACGAGTGTTCATTTTACCTTTTTTGCCTTTAACTTTAGAAAAATAGGTATCAGTATTCCAGCGAGTATTGGGTGTAGATTCCAAACAATCAAGCCCATTTTTTATATTTTCCCAAAATTGATATGGATCATTAGCACCACCTGGAAAACGACATCCCATACCAATAATAGCAATTGGCTCATAATTTAGTTTTTCATTACTGGAAGATGGGGATGAATTTGGGTTTTGTTGGGTCATAATGGTGTTATAGTTTGTAACTAAGTAAGCTTAATTAAAGGTTTTAGATTAAAAATTAGATTTTGTAGTTAAGGATTTAATTTTTCCTTCTTCTAATTTTAAAACGCTGTCAGCACAATGAAAATAATGTTCATCATGTGAAACCACAATAACTGTGCGCCCTTGATTTTGTAATTTTGGTAAGACAATTTCATAAAAATATTTCCGAAACTCTGGGTCTTGGTCGGCAGCTAATTCATCAAAAATACAAATAGGATGATTTCTTAAAACTGCAACAATAAATGCCAAGCGTTTTTTTTGTCCCGTAGATAAATCCATGTTAGTAAAACGATAATTATTAAACTTAGTTTTTTTGTCTAATTTCATTTCTTTTAACCATTGATTAACTTCGGCTTCATCTAAATCTGGCAAGCCATATATACGATCAAATAAATGAAAATCTGTAAATACAATGGAAAATAATTCTCTATAGGCTGGGTATTGACTACTTTCAATTATTTCATCATTTAAATATAAAGCTCCTTGTTCTGGGTGATATAAGCCAGTTAAGAGTTTTAAAAATGTGGATTTGCCACTGCCATTGCCACCAACAATAAATAATAACTCTCCTTGTTGTAATTTAAAACTGTGGGGGCCAGAGCTAAATAAACTTTCTCCGTCAGCATCTCGATAATGAAATAATACTGCTTGCATTTCTAAACTGTTAAATTCTGTAAAGGCTGGATAATCATTAGCTTCGTAATCAACTGCTAAATTTGCTGCATCAATTTTAGCTTCTAAATCATATAAACGTGCAATCGAATTATCTGTTTTAGCGAATACAGGAATGCCAGTAGTTAACATCACTAAAGGTCCCATAATAAAAATTATACTTGAGGTAATGCTGTGAATTACGTCGCTATGTGTAGGTATAATACTGGGTACAATAAATACTGTGACCAATAATAAAACGTATAAAATACTGCTTGAAAAAATCATACTAAAAATGAAACTTATATTTGAATTTGCAGTAATTTTTTGCATATCTTCAGATACTATGCGCAATCGTGCATATAAATCATCATTTTCACGTTGATTTAGTTTAAGCTCTTTGAAACCTTTTAAGATAGCATTAAAGTAATTTAAAAATTCACCGTCTTTTTGTGCGGATTTTTCCATTTCTGCACTGGTATTTCTAAATTTTTTCAAATACATTGGCATCATGCCAGAGATTAAAATTACAATTGCAAAAAAAGCCATTGGTGACATGGCAGTCAAATAAACTCCTGTAACTAACAACATTAATCCGCTTTGCATTGAATAAACACTTTGAACCACACCTTCAGTAATCATATTTGTGTCTTGAATTAAAGCAGAATACATGCCAATATCTTTATGCTCTTCAATAAAGCGTAAGCCAGTTTTTCTAATTTTATTTGCAATCCTAATTTTCACATGTTCTAAAGCTTCTTCAATCGCACTTAAAGCGTGTTTCAATGCAAAATGTAGTGTAAAAACATAAATCAAGAATATTAAAATTAAAAAAATCAGGATAAATAATTCTTTAGCTTTGTCATCAACATTATCTGCAGCAACATTAATAACCATTAGGATGATTCCATTCGCTAGTCCTGAAATTCCAGCCATGGTCATAATTAATAATCCCGGAGCTTTGGTTTCTTTATTGAGAAAACTTGCTAATTTTATCATTATTTTAATAAGATTTAGGTTTGAAGGTTTATTTAGTCAGCAACAATATGACCATCTTCGAGTTTTATAATCCTATCGGCTAAGTGAAAGTATTTATCGTCATGTGAAACTACTAATACTAGCCGACCTTCTGCTTTTAGCTCAGGTAAAATCTGTTCATAAAAGCGTTGTCTAAAATCAGGATCTTGATCGGCAGCAAGTTCATCAAAAATACAAATAGGGCGATTTTTTAATACGGCTACAATAAAGGCCAAACGTTTTTTTTGTCCCGTGGATAAATCCATATTGGTAAAGCGATTATTTTCGTAGCGAGTTTTTTTGTCTAGTTGTAATTTTTTTAACCATGCATTAACTTCTGCGGCATCAATATCAGGTAGCCCATAAATACGATCAAATAAATAAAAGTCTGTGAGGACAATTGAAAATAAACCCTGATAGCTAGAATAATTTGTGGGGGTGATTTTTTCATGGTCAACATATATATTGCCTTCTTCTGAATGATATAAAGACATTAGCAATTTTAAAAACGTAGATTTACCACTACCATTACCACCAACTATAAACACCATTTCTTCACGTTTTAAAGTTAAATTATGTGGCCCTGAAAAAAATAACTGTTGTCCTTCAGGATCAGTGTAATGAAAACTTAAGTTTTCTAATTTTATTTGTTGAAAATGTTGGTATTTAGTTGGATCTTGAGGTTCTTGTTGTGGAATAAATTTATCTAAATTTTCTTCAAGCGAGTACAAGTTTTTAATTGCGGATTCAGTTTTCATTACCATACTTAAAGCACCAGTGAACATTCCAACTGGGCCAAAAATGAATAAAATACTTGCGACCACTTTATGAGTTTCTTCGGAAGTGGTGGGAATAAATATTGGTAATAAGGCTACTACTATTAATAAGAGTAAATAGAAGACAAAATTTCCTAGCATTGCATCAAAAAATAGTCGTGTATTTGCACTGACTTTAAGTTTTTTTGCATTGGTAATTGATTGACTTAAATGTTCAAACATATCATCGTTTTCTAAACGATTAACTTGTAATTCTTTAAATCCTTGTTGCATAGCTGTAAAACGATTTAAAAATTCTTTTTCTTTTTGTTCAGCTTGTTGTAATTCTGTACTAGTTTGTTGAAAATGACTAAAGAAAACTACTACTCCAATACCAATCATAATTACGGTTATCATGAGGCTGATTGGTGAAATAATTGCAAGATAAATGCAACTAAAAAGTAATACTAGTAATGATTGGGCTGCAATCACCATTTTCATGGCTGCTTGTGAAACTAAAGTGGAATCTTGGGTTAAAGCAGTGTAATTAGATATTTCTGGGTTTTTTTCGATGAAACTTAAATCTACTTGGCGAATTTTATTGGTAATCCGTAGTTTTATTTTATGTAGAGATATTTCAACTGCGGTAATGGCTTTCACAAACGCAATTTTTTGGGTGTAAACAAATAATAACAGTGAAATTAAATAAATAATAAATAATCTAACTTCCAGTTCACGATTAAATACTTGTTCTGCAGCTAAATTTACAATTGCTAGTAGCAAGCCATTGGCTAATCCAGAAACTGCTGCCATGAATAAAATTTGTTTTTTAGGTGCATCAGATTCATGGGATAAAAAATGTAATAACTTCATTTAGAAGTGTCGCCAAGTAATTCCAGTGCGAATGACTCTAGCTGGCAGACCTACAGCAACCGAGTTAGCCAGAATATGACCTGTAACTACTGCACCGACACCAATAACAACATCATTTTCAATGGTGCTGCCTTTAAGTACATTAACTTGTCTAGTTAACCAAACTCGATCGCCAATAATTACATCTTGACTCGGATTAAGATGCTGATTGTTAACATCAAAAATTGGGTGATAATCACTGGTACGAATATCTGTAGGATTAGCAAATAAACAGTCATTCCCAATAATAATCCGTTTGCCATCATGAGCAGACATAAAAGTTTTAAATATAGTACCTCCAGAACCAATGCTAATAATATTATTATCGCCCATTAATTCAAAGATTCCAGCAGCATATATTCCTTGGGCTAAAATTAACTTATTTCCATTACCACGAATTACAATACTAATGTCATTTATGTTAGTTCCAGCAGCTATATTAATTTCGTTATTTTTACCTTTTACATCAATAGATTTTTTAATAGCTGACATATATTGTTAATCCTCAAATGGAGCAGCTTTTATTTCCATGTCATTTTCTAAACTGCAATCATTCCCAATTTGAATGCAATTATTTTCGCCTCTAATAACTATTGTCATTTTGGTTAAATTTGTATTACTGCCAATTGTAAGCTTATTATTTCCAGTTACAGTTATAGCTGTTTTGGATAATTTGCCACTGCATGTAAAAACTGAAGTTTCATCTACACGGACTTTATTGAACCAATTAATTTTAATAAATTTTTTAAATAGCATTATTTAGATTTTATTAATCTACAAAGGTTTACGCAATATATGCAGTCCTGACATAAAAGCTGATTCACCTTTCCAGATTCCTGCAGTTGGAGTTTCATGGACTTTTTCCATAGGGGTTATATGTCTACACATAAAACCAGCATCAATTAAATTAAAACGTTCTACAGCATATTGAATAGCGTCCCGCACTTGAAAATATCCAGCATCATCTACTAGTATATAACCACCTGGACTGACAAATGGAATTGCCAAAATAATATCTGCTAAAGCATAATCATAAGTATGATCGCCATCTACTAATACAACATCAAATAGTCCACCAACTTGCTGTACTGCTTGTTTCATTACTGCTAATGAACTTATTTCTTCAAAAAACTTAAAATTAGAATTTAAAATTTGGCGTACTTCTGGAGAAGTATCAAATTTAGGATCCACACAAATTCCTTGAAAATCATGGAAGCCTAATTCTTGAATAGCACTGTTTACAATCATAGCTGAACCGCCTGCAGCTGTACCTATTTCAAGATAACGCTTTGGACACACTCCGTAAATAAAACTCCATAAAAACAACCTTTGCGCAACAGGCATTAAAGACATGCATAATGGACTATTTAATGCTTCTATTAAGTTTGTAGGAACATTCCATAACGGTGCATTTTCATGATGTTCGGGTAATTCTACACGTTGCGCTTGATTTAAATAATGTATTTGTTTGGGTTGTTCTGCGCTAGATTCAATAGCTTTATCAATTGGAACTTTTAACAATCCTACTGATAAATTTTTTGCATCTGATATCATATTCGGCATTATGTAATTGTGCTTCTTTAATTAAAAATTAACTAAGTGATATTCAACATATATTTAAATACCACTTACTATTAACATTTATTATATTTTAACTTCTGCTGTTTTTTGCGAGCTAACAAAAGATTTCCCTTCTTCATACAGTTCTTTAAAATGAGCTTTGGATTTTTCCACATCAAAATTAAGGAAATTACCGCCTGATTCAAAGTGATCTACAAATATTTTTCCAACCGCATAAGTTGAAGCAGAGCCAATTAAAGCCGTACTAATCATGCCAGAAGTTTGTCCTATAATAGGCACAGATTTAAATAAACTTCCTAATGGTAATGCTACTGTAATAGCTACTGAACTACCTATTAAGGCACTAACAATAGATTTAACCAAAGTTTTTGAGAACGGTATATCATACTTCTTAGCTAAACTATGCAACATTTTAAAGTTAATTGCAGATAATGCAGCAATATCAACCATAGGCATTGGTATAAAACCCACTCCCACAGCTGTCATAGTATATTTTTTGACAGATTTGTGTGCTTGCGTAAGTCTTTGTACTCTTACTTCTAAAGGATCTGTTACTACTTCAGGATTCTCTGTTACCATTTTATTTTCTCCTAATAATTATAAAGTTCTTAAATAAAGTTTTATTCAGGTTTAACGGGTTTATGTTTTGGATCTGATACTAGCAATAAGAGTATACCTAAAATAGGGCTTAAAAACAACGATGCAAATAAGTAACCCCAAAATCCCATTTTTCGCTTGCTCCCTGCTAATGCGATGACTAAACAAACTAAAAAATTTATAAGTATTATATTTGACATAATTATTAGATCTGAGAAGTTAAAAGATCATTTTATATTAACTTATAGGTCTAAATTGTTTAATAATTATTTCTAAATGTGAATTTTTTTGCCAATCTTTTTGGTTAGTTTTAGGTTTCAAACTGGCCTTTATTGCATCATCATCATTATGAATAATGATTTTTTTAGAATCAATTCCATGTATTTGCAAATATTCGGAAATTTTAAAAGCTTGAATTACAGGTAAAGCATCATTAATTGCAACAGAGTCAATTTTATTTTCGCCATGCACAATAATCTCAATAGATTTTAATGGTTTACGATTCAATTGCATAACTAAAGTATCTAAATAAGCTTTACCCTTATTAGTTAATACTGTGTTTTTATTGGCATTAGGAATCATCGAACGCCCAGTTTTAAAATAATTTGTTAAAGGTTGTAACATAATACTGGTTTCAAAAATACCACATCCGTATTCATCAATAATTACTTTGTTTGGTGTCGCTAAACATCTATCTTGGTAATCCAAAATTCCATCTTGATCTTTATCAGCTGGACAGCCATTAGGCTTGACACCCAAGCTGATTTCTACAGGAGTATTATTTGCACACGCATCTACATAATCTGCTTTACCATCAGCATCAGTATCAATAGGGCAGCCTTGTTTATTTACACCTTTGGAAATTTCTATGGCAGTATTATTCTGACATTCATCAATATCATCAGTTATATCATCCTTATCTTGATCTTTTTGACAGTGTTTACCTCCAACAAATGCTATTAAGTTTGGATTATCTGGACAAGCATCTAAATAATCTGGAGTTTTATCTTTATCAGTATCTCTAGGGCAACCCGTTTCATCAGCACCTTTTGCTAATTCTTCGCGGGTATTTTCAAGGCATTTATCTCTATAATTAGGCACCAAATCCCTATCTATATCTAAAGGACAGCCCCTAAAAATTCCAGTTAAAGTAATTCCACCAGAAAGTTCAATTTTTTTATTATCTGGACAAGCATCTAAATTATTTGGAATACTATCATTATCACGATCTATTTCATTGCAATTTTCAATAATTTTGCCTGTCTTAACTGATTCCATTTGAGTGATTTTATAGCTATCTTGTTGTAATTCTTTAAAATACAAATTTTTAGTAATTAAGTCACCATCTTCAGAAAACTGATAAGTTCCAGTTACACCATTACATGGCTCCATATAACGCAAACTATTGGCTATTATAATTGGAACTGTAGACTGAGATTGTTTAATTGCATGCGCTAATAACATAATATTATCATAACCTAATGCAGCTAATTGATTTGGCACTAAATCCTCACCATATTCTTGTTTAAATAGTTGAATAAATCCTTGATTTTTAGGCAAGGTCTCATTAAACAACATCGGAATAATAGTTTTTTTAGTAGATTCTAAGCGTTCCCAATCTTTGACCAAGCTTAAAAAATTTTCTGTATCTAGAGTTTCTCCACCTACAAAAGGTAATCTAACTCCCATATCACGACTTTTTGCGTATATTTTTTCAGTTAAATAACTTTTAGTGGCAATAAATATAATATCTAAATCATTTTCCATAGCTTTTTTCAAATCAATTATTACTGTAGTTAAATCTATAGTTTGTTTGAAAAAAGATCTCCTGAAAACAATTTTTGCAGTTGGGTTATCCTCAATTCTAGCTGCAAATACATTTGCTAATTCATCAGCATAAATACCTCTATCGTGTAAAATAGCAATATTCTTATAACCTTTTCCTACTATAAAATCAGCTATTTGGGAACCAAATTTTTGATTGTTCAACAAAGTACGAAATACATAATCGAAAGAATGACTAGTCAGTTTAATATTAGTAACATTAGAAGCTAAATACAACAATCCCATATTTTCATAAACATTTGAAGTCAATAACGCTGTCTTAGAATCTAAATGCCCTATAACTGCAATCATACGGGGATTATTTGCAAATTCATATGCTATTTCTAAAGCCTTATCCTGATAAGCACTCGTGGACAAGCTTAAATCAGAAAGTGATTTTTCTGCAGTATTTAAAATAATTTTAAATGGTCGATTAAAGATTCCACCTTCTTGATTGATTTTTTTAACTGCTAAATTTATACCCTTGACAAAATTAGAATCTGCATCTGGCCATGCTACACCTATTAAAATTTCTTCTATATTTGTTTCAGCTAGAATAGCTCGATTACGTTTGATTGATTCATAAGATTCATCAGTACAGGAATTTAAACATCCTACAAAGATAAAACTACAAATTAAAAAAACAGCCTTATTTAGATGCATTATTTTTTTGTGTTTCTGTGGAAGTATTAGGATTAGACGCATCAATTTCTAGGATTTCTTCTATATTATCAGCTGTTTTATTGGTTATATTTTTGGAAGGATTCACAATTTTTAATTCACTTGATGACTTATTATCGGTAATCTCAGAATTTTTAGTTATTACTGGAGAGTTATCATTCCCTAAAATAATTGGTAAGCCATTTTCACCAGAACCAATAATAACAATTTTTGCATTATTAGATTTAGCTAACTCTAAAGTTGCTTGAACACCTTGCCATTTAATTAACTTTTCAGATAATGTCTGACTAATTATACTTTGATAGTCAGTAATACCCTGAGCTTCAATGCGTTTTCTTTCGGCTTCTCTTTTCTCTTTTTTAATCAAGTAAGTATATGCTTGTTCTAATTGTTGCTGCACCAGCTTATCTTCTATAGCGTTACTAACAGATTCTGGTAATTTAATTGAACGAATAATAATACCCTTAGTGGTGATATATTTTCTTCCTAGTTGTTCTAATGCTTCAATAATTACTTTAGTTAAAATATTACCTTTATTTACATAAATATCTTCAGGATCATAAAGACTTAAACGTTTTCTTAATACTGATTCAACTTGGGGAATAATAATAGTTTCAATATAATCTGGGCCTACATGTTTATGCAATATGCCTAACATTTCATATTCAGGATGAAATCGCACCGCTAAACTAATATGAATAGGTAAACCTTTGTTAGTAAGAATGCTAAATTCATGTAATACGGTTTGAATTCTAACATTATAAATATACATTTTATCCCATGGATAAATAGCATGCATACCTTCAGGAAAAACTTTATCAGTTACAGTACCAAAAAACCTTTTATATAGTACCCCAGCATTACCTGAATTAATTGTAATGATAATTTGTGGCCAAAAATACACGAAAATCAAACTAAATACTAATGTCAATACAATAAAATAAGGTATTATTTTACGTAGACCAAGTTTGAAATAATTAAAAGCTTTGTGTATGAAATGAGGTATGATTTTTAGACGATTGAAGAAATTAAATGAAACAGTATTTATATTTATCATCGCAAAACGTAATTTAAACCTCTAATTGAAGGTTGAATAGGATACACTTAAATTTAATAGTAATAAACTTCTTTAATAACAAACTGTCTATTTGGCAATTATTGTTATTTAATTTTGAAATATATTTGGATTAAAAAAATTATGCGTAAATTTTCTTTATTATTGATTATGTCTACTTTGCTAGGCTGTCAGTCAAGTTTTGGGCCTGCTGCCTTAAACAATACACACCATGCTTATAATCAAGCTATTGTTAATACTTTGAACCAGCAAATGTTATTGAATTTAGTCCGTTTAAAATATAGGGATGAATCATATTTCTTGAAAATAGATAGTGTAACTGCATCGTTTAGTTTTGACGGTAATGCAGGCTTAGGAGCTAATTCTAGCATAGATATGGGACCAGTAATTAATTCTGTTAGCCCTTCTTTAGGTGTTAGTTATTCAGATAGTCCAACTATTTCATATCAACCCTTACAAGGTGAAGATTTCTTAAAAAGTATCTTGTCACCAATTCCTTTAGATTCATTGTTAGTTATGACGCAATCTGGATGGAATATTGAACGTGTATTTGGTTTATGTGTAGAGCGTATAAACAATGTGTTAAATGCACCAACTGCTTCTGGACCTACGCCAATAATGGAACCTGAATTCAAAAAATTTAACCGTTTATTAGTTTTATTAAAACAGTTGCAAGCAAATGGTAGCATAGAAGTGGGAGTTAGTCCTTATAAGGGTAGCGAATTAGTATTATTGTTTCAAAAGTTGCATAATCAACGAGCAAATATCTATGAAATGGCTGAATTATTAGAATTGAATACACCAGCTGATAAAGCCTATGTCAAAGTTGGCACAAATTTTATTAATTCAGAACCTGGTCAATTGATTATGCGGACTAGATCTATTTCTAGTATTTTGTTTTATTTGTCGCAAAATATTAATATTCCTCAAGAACATGTAGAGGGTGGATTAATTACACTTACAAAAACTAAAACTGGAGATTTTTTTGATTGGGCGGAAGTTCCAGCAGGAAAGAATTTTAATGTGAAAGTAAGTAGTAGTTATCCGGATAAAGCTTTTTTAGCTATACCGTATCGTAATTATTGGTTTTATATTGATGACAATGATTTACAATCAAAATCAACCTTTATGTTACTAATGCAATTATTTGATTTACAAGCTGGTAAAACTCAAGCTTCAGGTCCTACACTTACAATACCTGTGCGCTAAATGGTTTTAATTTTGGAGTAGACTAGATATAATCATCAGTCTTCTCCAGTTTTTTTGGACACAAAATGTTAAAGTCAATTTGGGAAACTATTTATCTTGCTATTATTCCAATGATATTTGGCGTAGGAGTATTTTATTTAATTCCAGATTTTACTTGGAACAACCAATTATTTCATACATGCTTGGAAAGCGGAGGTTCGATAATTGCTTTTACATTGGCATTACTTGTTAATGGGATGATTAAAAAGCAAAGATTAGGCATAAACTATATTTGGTTAATTGCTTGTTTTACTAGCATGGGAATTCTTGATTTAGCGCATTCTCAAGTTATACCAGGACAAGCATTTGTCTGGTTGCATTCAACGGCAACTTTAGTAGGTGGTTTTTTCGCCGCTTTAATTTGGTGTCCCAAAACATTTTCCAAAAAATTTGCTCATAAAGGCTTTTTAATAAGCCTGATATTAATAAGTATAATTTTCAGTATTTGGTCAATTTTATATCCTGAAATGACCTATTCCATGTTAAACGAACATAAAAAATTTACCTTAGAAGCAGAAATCATAAATTTTACTGGAGGGTTTTTATTTCTTATATCTTGGAGTTATTTTGCATTGCAATATCATTATCAAAAACATCCAGAATTCTTTTATTTTTCAAATCATTTTTGTTTGTTTGGACTGGCAGCAATTTTATTTGAAGTATCTATATTATGGGATGCTAATTGGTGGCTTTGGCATTGTCTGCGAGCATTTGCTTATTTACTTGTAAGTATACATTTTTCCAAAATGTATTGGGATGACATAACTACGTTAGCATTTTTAAATCATAAGCTAAATAAACAAAAAGAACATTTTGAAATTTTGTTTCAAAAGTCTAGTTATGGCATGGCAATTCTTGAACACGGAAAAATTACTGAGTGTAACGAACAAGCGTTTAAAATGTTGGGATATGCTAATAAAACAGAGTTTATGCAACATCCAGGAGTATTATCTTCACCATATCAAGCCGATGGGCAGGATTCAAAATTAAAAGCTGATAAAATGATAGCATTATGTTTTCAAAATGGCTCGCATCAATTTGAATGGTTGCATAGAAAAAAAGATGGTACTGATTTTTGGGTGAATGTTTTACTAACTAAATTAGATTATCCAAACAAAGTATTAATCCATGCGGTATTGCGCGATATTTCTCAAGAAAAGGAAGTTCAGTGTTTAAAAGAAGAATTTTTAGCTAATATTTCTCATGAATTGCGCACTCCTATAAATGGTGTGCTAGGTATAACCGAGTTATTGGCTAATACTAACTTGGATGCAGCCCAAAAAAATTACGTTACTACGATTCAAATTTCTGGTGAAACTTTGTTATTGTTGTTAAATGATATTTTAGATAACGCCAAAATGAATGCTGGCGAGATATTTTTTCAAGAAAATGAATTTAATCCAAATGATATAGTAACGCATATTGCTTTATTGTTAAGCAAAGCCGCAACTAATAAAAATCTTAGCGTAGTTACTGAAATTTCTGAGCCAGCACCAGCTTATTATGCTATTGGAGATCCAGATAGAATTCGACAAATTGTTATGAATTTAGCGAATAATGCGATTAAATTTACTGAGCAAGGTGAGATTAAACTTAAAGTATTCTTAACTCAACATGACTCTAAAATGGATTGTACTTTTGAAGTTCATGACACTGGTATTGGTATTGAATTAGTCGACCAAGAACATTTGTTTGACCCATTTGTGCAAGTTGATTCTACAGATACTAGAAAACATATGGGTACTGGCTTAGGATTATCAATTTGTAAAAAATTGGTTATTGCAATGGGTGGTAATATAAGTTTTTCCAGTCAAATTAATTTGGGAAGTAAATTTTGGTTTACTTTAATTTTGCCTGTAGGTAGAAAAATTTCTAAAGTTGACAAGCATAAATTACAGACTATGGTTGTTAATGATAAAATCACTGAGGAATTGAAAAAATCGGCAAAAATTTTAGTGGTTGAAGATCATGCTATTAATCAAATGGTTATTACGGGCATATTAGAACAATATGGATTTGAATTCGAGTGTGTAAATAATGGTCAAGAAGCTATTGAGGCTTATAAAATCAGTCAATATAGTTTGATATTTATGGATATTCAGATGCCAATAATGGATGGCTATGATGCTACACGCGCAATTAGGTCTATGGAATTAGCTAATAACTCTAGTAAAATACCTATTGTGGCTTTGACTGCTAATACCACAAAGAATGTAAGTAAAAAAATTTATGCTGCTGGTATGAGTGATTATTTAACTAAACCAATTGTGGCTGATAGAATTTATCAAACTATCAAAAAATGGTTGGTTATTCCAATATCTTAAAATCTATTAAGTTTATATTTCACTATTAAGGAAAAAATCATGATTTCAAAAATTATTTTCACTGCTGCGTTAATTGTATGTTGTGGTCAAAGTTTTGCTCAAACAGGTTCTTTAATCGCTAAAGTTGTTAGTACTGCAGTTTTAGATAATACTCACGGTTCTTGTATGGCAAAACTAGATAAACCAATTAATACTGCTAGAAATAGCCCTAATTGTCCTGGAAATTGGGTAACTTTTAGTTGTACTGGTACTTATAATAGTAAGGATATTGCTTATCATAAATTAGATATTGCGCAAAAATCTGAAGTTACGCAAGATAATATCCAAGTGTATGTTAATGATGCAAAAAAACATAATGGTATTTGTTATGCAACTAGAGTGGATTCAAAAAAATCTACTAAATAAATGTTGCCAAAAACTTTATTTAGTTATTTAAGTTTGGGGGTAACAAGTTCTATTTTTGTTTGGATGTGGTTTTATATTCCTACAAAATCTGAATTAGTTACTCCAAACTTGTCTACAGTTAATAAACATCCAGAGTTTATTCAGCCAATAGAATCAGATATTCAAATTCCAGTCCATACTAAGTCAGTTAATATTAGTGCAATTAAATCACCAGCATTGGTTACATCTAAACTTAAAACTCAGCAAACACCAAATATTACTAGTTTAGATTCATCCTCAATAAATCCGCATAATTCAGACGAATTTATTGATCCTGATGCAGATGACTTAATTACTTCGCAAGAATATCTTGAACAAGATACAGGCGAATTTATTGATCCGGATGTTTGATTCTATATTCAGCTGAACGTGCATGGGCGGTCAAGGATTCACCACGAGCTAATACAGATGCAGTTTTGGCTAAGTTACTAGCTCCAATTGCTGAACACTGAATAATACTGGAACGTTTTTGAAAATCATAAACACCTAAAGGTGAAGAATATCTAGCTGTGCTGGATGTTGGTAACACATGGTTTGGCCCTGCACAATAATCTCCTAAAGCTTCTGCGGTATAGCGTCCCATGAAAATTGCTCCAGCATGTTTAATTTGAGCATTTAATGTTTCTGGATCTGCTACTGACAATTCTAAATGTTCAGGAGCAATTTTATTTACTACGGTAGCTGCTTGAGATAAATCTGCTACTAAAATCAAAGCTCCGCGATTATTTAAGGCGGTGGCAATAATTTCTTGACGCTCCATAGTTGGCAATAATGCATCCATACTGGCTTTAACCGCAGTTAAATATTCAGCATTATCAGAAATTAAAATTGCTTGTGCATGTTCATCATGTTCGGCTTGAGAAAATAAATCCATCGCAATCCAGTCAGGATTGGTTTTACCATCACAAACAATTAAGATTTCAGAAGGCCCTGCAATCATATCAATGCCGACTTTACCAAAGACCATTTTTTTGGCAGTAGCTACATAAATATTGCCTGGTCCGACAATTTTGTCAACCGCTGGAATAGTTGCAGTTCCATAAGCTAATGCTGCTACAGCTTGCGCGCCACCAATAGTAAATACTCGATCTACTCCAGCAATATAAGCTGCTGCTAAGACTAAATTATTTAATTCGCCTTTAGGAGTTGGCACCACCATAATTAATTCACCAACTCCAGCAACTTTAGCCGGAATTGCATTCATTAATACTGAAGAAGGGTAAGCGGCTTTACCTCCTGGAACATATAAACCTACTTTGTCTAACGCAGTAATTTTTTGCCCTAAGCGAGTTCCATCAGCGTCAGTAAAATCCCAACTAGATAATTTTTGCTGTTCAGCATAAGTAGAAATTCTCTGGGCAGCAGTTTTTAATGCTTCTGCTTGTACAGAATTTAATCCTTCCCAAGCTGTTTGCAAACAATCTTTAGATAATTCTAATTCAGATGCTTGGTTGATTGTTCTAGCATCAAATTGTTGCGTATATTCAATTAAGGCTGCATCACCACGAACTCTTACAGCCTGAATAATATTGGTTACAGTAGTCTGGATTGCTAAATCTTCACTGGAATCCCAAGCTAATAACTGGGTTAATTGTTGGTTAAAATTAGCTTCTGAAGCATTTAATTCAGTTATATTTAAGCGACTCATGATTGTTTTAAATTTAATGTGCGTTCAAATTGGTCAATTAAAGGC
>DAOUSJ010000069.1 GCA_030627285.1 Methylococcaceae bacterium
TAGGCTTTAAAGTTTTCAAACTCGATTCCAGCAACATCAAAACATGGGATGCAGATTTTGACAGCTTAGAAGAAGATTTACATAAATTTGTAGAAAACACCAAAGCCGACCGCAGCGAAGATGATTTACTTTATGAAATTCTGCTTAAATACGGACTTGATTTAACCATTCGCATCGAAACCCACACCATCCACAACAAAACCGTTTACAGTATTGGTTTAGGCGCGTTAATCGTCTGTCTGGATGATGACATAACCCTAGATGTGGTTGAAGCCATCGGCAAACTCAAACAAGAACTGCAACCTGAAACTTGTCACGTTGTTTTTAAAGACAACGGTTTTAAAGATGATGTGGTCAAAACCAACGCTATCCAAGTGCTGAAACAGTACGACTGTGAAGATGTTAAAAGCCTATAAACGTCTGGATGATAAGGAAATACAACGATGAAAATTCAATTTGACCCAGATTTACAATATCAAAAAGATGCTATTAACGCTGTTATTCGTGTTTTTGAAGGGCAAGAAATAAAACAAGCGTTGTTTTCTATCAAAAATGCAACGCAAACCGATGTTTATCATTCTGATTTAGGGATTGGGAATAAATTAGAATTATCCAAAGAAGAATTGCTTAAAAATGTGCAACAAATTCAAATAAAACAGGGCTTAAAACAATCGAGTGCGTTAAATTCCAAAGACTTCACCATAGAAATGGAAACAGGCACGGGGAAAACTTATGTTTATTTACGCTCTATTTTTGAACTGAATAAAACCTTTGGTTTCACGAAATTTATTATTGTCGTGCCATCTATAGCGGTAAAAGAAGGGGTTTATAAATCCCTGCAAATGACCGAAAAACACTTTAAAGGGCAGTTTGAAAACATTCAGTACGATTACTTTGTTTATGACTCGCAAAACCGCACTGAAGTCCGTAATTTTGCCACCAGTGATGCAATACAAATCATGGTGATTAATATTGATGCGTTTCGTAAAAGTTTCACCGACCCGACCAAAGAAAATAAAGCGAATCTTATTCACCGCCCTGATGACCGCATGAGCGGCATGAAACCGATTGAGTTTATTCAAGCCACTCAGCCCATTGTGATTATTGATGAACCGCAAAGCGTGGATACCACCGCTAAATCTAAAGAGGCGATTGCTTCTTTAAATCCTTTATGTACCTTCAGATATTCAGCCACCCATAAAGAAAAATATAACTTGCTGTATAAGCTGGATTCGATTGATGCCTACGAACAAAAGCTAGTTAAACAAATCGAAGTCGCTTCTATCAGCGTTCAGGATGGACACAATAACGCTTATATCCAATTATTAAGCGTGAATAATAGGAAAAGCCCGATTACCGCAAAAATAGAACTGGATGTAAGCAAAGCTGGAAAAATAAAACGCCAAACTAAAACCGTAAAAAGCGGAGATGATTTATTATCCCTTTCAGGTGGGCGTAGCGTTTATGATGGTTATGTGATTAATGATATTTATTGTGAAGACGGCGCGGAATATATCGACTTTACTAGTAAGCCTGATATTATCTGCTTAAATCAAGCGATAGGCGGCGTTAATGAAGACGAATATAAACGCTTACAAATTCGTAAAACCATTGAAGAACATCTTGGAAAAGAGTTGAAACTAAAGCCGCAAGGTTTAAAGGTTTTAAGCCTATTTTTCATTGATAAAGT
Source organism: Methylococcaceae bacterium (assembly GCA_030627285.1). Classification (GTDB taxonomy): domain Bacteria; phylum Pseudomonadota; class Gammaproteobacteria; order Methylococcales; family Methylomonadaceae; genus WTBX01. The sequence goes on from DAOUSJ010000069.1 coordinate 1,691, forward strand.
GGCTAATTACCGTAGTTATGATAGCGAGGGAAACTCGCAGCAAGGCAAATATGCCAAGATATTTGAAGAAGAGTATTTAGCCGCGATTAAAAAGCCAAAATATCATTCTTTATTCGGCGAAGTTGACCTTGAATCGTTAGTGGATGAAGTCCACAATGGTTATTTTTCTATCGACAAAAAAGGCAAACTAAAAGACACCAAAGGCAATACGCTTGCTGATGGTGATATTTATAGCTTGATTATGAAAGACAAGGAAAAATTATTAAGTTTTGATTCCAAACTTAAATTTATTTTTTCGCATTCTGCTTTAAAAGAAGGCTGGGATAATCCGAATGTTTTTCAAATTTGCACTTTAAACGAAACCAGTTCAGTGATGAAAAAACGCCAAGAAATAGGGCGTGGTTTACGAATTGCAGTTAATCAGGAAGGTGAGCGCGTACACGGCTTTGATGTGAATACTTTAACCGTAATGGCGAATGAATCTTATGAAGATTTTGTAAGCCAGCTTCAAAAGGAAATTGAGGATGAAGAGGGGATTCGTTTTGGTATCGTGGAAAAACACTTATTCGCCAATATTGTGATTGAAAATGATAGCCACCAAGAAGAATATTTAGGTGCGGAAACTTCTGAAAAAATCTGGGAACATTTATTTGATGAAGATTATATTGATAAAAGCGGCAAGGTTCAGGACAAGCTTAAAACCGACCTGAAGGCAAATAATGTAAATCTACCAGATGAGTTCAAAGCCCATGAAGGACAAATAGCCAGTACCTTAAAAAAGGTCTCTGGTTCGTTAAATATCAAAGATGCTAACAAAAAAGAGTCTATCCAGCTTAATAAAGCGGTTTTTTTAGGCGAAGATTTTAAGCAGCTTTGGGAGCGGGTAAAGTATAAAACCACTTTTAGAATTGAGTTTGATAGTGATGAGCTGATTAAAAAATGCGCGGAAAAAATTCAGCAAGATTTAATCGTGGGCAAAACTAAATTTATCTACGAAAAAGATAAAGTAAGAGTAGTGCGCGGTGGTTTGGAAGGGGGAGAGGCTCAGACCAGCCAACACGTTTACGATGCTAAAGATTTTGTGTTGCCTGATGTGTTAAGCCATCTTCAAAATGAGACTAATTTAACCCGTAAAACTTTGGAGACAATTTTAATTCAGTGTGGACGTTTGCAGGATTTTAAAAATAATCCGCAGAAATTTATGGATGAAGTCACCAGTATTATAAAGCTGCAAATGCGGCATTTTATTGTAGATGGGATTAAGTACCAAAAAATAGGCGAGTCGCATTTTTACGCCCAAGCGTTATTTGAAGATAAAGAACTTTCAGGTTATCTGGATAAAAATATGCTGGAGGTGAAAAAATCCGTTTATGACCATGTGGTTTATGATTCTGAGGTCGAGTCTGAATTTGCTAAGGAATTTGAGAAGAATGAAGCGATTAAGGTTTACGCGAAGTTGCCTAGCTGGTTTAAGATTGAAACGCCATTAGGTTCGTACAACCCTGATTGGGCGGTATTGATTAGCCAAGAGACCGAAGAAAAGCTGTATTTTGTGGTGGAAACCAAAGGTCGTTTATTGGCTGAAATGTTGCGCCCTGCCGAGCAAGCTAAAATTGATTGTGGAATTAAACATTTTGCCGCGTTGGGTGAGGGGGTTAATTTCACCAAGGCAGATAATTTTGAAAACTTTATGAATAAAGTTGAAGGGCTTGAGATTTGAAGTTAGCTGTTTGATGTCACTCGCCGCGACCACACTCTAAAGTTGCATCATTATAGAAGCAACTGCTGGTTTGGCAGATGGGCGCGTGTATACTGGTAATCAAGATATTGCGCATGAAACTGCATATCAATTTGAATTAGGTTTTGATTGGCATAATGAGAAAGCTTATATTGCACCTCGAGTGTTTTATCATTATGTAGATGACTATATTCAAGGAGTTCCAATTGCAGAAAGCAATGTTAGTGCGGAGATTTTAGAGGCTGTAACTCATATCAATGATAAAGCCTTACGCTTTGATAATATAGAAGCTGTACCAATAAGAAATTTAAGTGATATTTTGCAATTGAATCTTGCGACTTCAGAAACAAAGAATTTTTGTTTTGCAGTGATTTTACAACATGGAATTAATAAAATGGCTTTGTTAGTGGATGAAGTTGAAAATGAGTGCGAGATTATTCTTATGCCATTAAATAAACCTTTGCAGTATATCCCTAATGTTACTGGGGCAACTAGTGATAATCGCGGCAATATTATTATGGTATTGAATCCTGATAATTTAATTTCTTTGGGTTTAGGTGGTCAACATACGCAACTTAATTTGGGGCATGATTATAAAGAAAATGAGACTTTACAGCGTATTTTAATTGTGGATGATTCGCTTACAACTAGAACTATGGAAAAAAATATTTTGGAATCGCAAGGCTTTGATGTTACTAGTGCTATTAATGGCGTGGAAGCTTTGGAGTTATTAAATAAAGATGCCAATTTTGATTTAATTATTTCTGACATAGAGATGCCAAAAATGAATGGTTTTGAATTAACTCAGAAGGTTAAAGATAACCCTAATTTACAGCAAATACCTGTGGTAATAGTTAGTTCTTTAGATAGTGATGAATATAGGCAGCAGGGTTTAGATGCTGGAGCAGATGCGCAAATTGTGAAAGGTAAATTTGAGAGTCGAATTTTATTAGATGCTATTGATAGGTTAATTTAATAACCAATATGAAACGAATTTTAATTGTTGATGATGTAAAAACCAGCTATTTAATGATGAAAATATTATTGGATGGCGAGAATGATTTTGAAATAGTTGGATGGAGTAAAAATGGACAAGAAGCTGTAAGAATGGCGCGAGAGTTGCAACCAGATTTAATTTCTATGGATTTAGAAATGCCAAAAATGAATGGTTTAGAAGCTACTAGAACTATTATGGCAAATAATCCTACTCCAATAGCTATTGTTAGTTCGCATGCAAATAATTTTGAAAAAAATCTGACTTATAATGCTTTAAACGAAGGTGCATTAGCGGTAGTTGCAAAGCCAGGTTTGCCTGTAAGTCCGAATTATGAAATTTTAAGTAAGCAATTGCTGAAAAGTTTACGTTCTATTGTTAAGTTAAAAATTGTTAAACCATTGACTGTAGTACAACATAAAAAATCAACATTAAAATCAACTGTAACTGCAAAATTTCAGAATAGGCACTATAGATTAATAGCCCTTGGTTGTTCAGCTGGCGGCCCGAATGCTTTACTAATATTGTTGGATGCATTACCTAAAAATTTGCCAGTGCCGATTGTGATTGTACAACATATTTCTGTAGGGTTTTTAGAGGGTTTGGTAAATTGGTTGCAAAATAATGTAAGTATTTCATTAAAAATAGCTGTGAATGGTGAGGTGTTAAAATCTGGAGTGGTTTATTTTGCACCTGATAATATGCACTTAATTATTCAAAGAGGCTTAAGTCAACAATTAATCTCTCGGCTTGACGATACAGAACCTAAAAATGGATTTAAACCTTCAGTGACAGTGTTATTTGATTCCATTGCTAAAAATTGTGCTAAAGATAGTATTAATGGTATTTTAACTGGTATGGGAAAAGATGGTGGAGATGGTTTGTTAGCTGTACGTAATTCTGAGGGTAAAACTTTTACTCAAGATGAAGCTAGTGCTTTAGTTTATGGAATGCCTAGATATGCAATTGATATTGGTGCAGTAGAAGATGTGGTTAAATTAGAAAATATGGCGGAGTATTTGTGTAAGTTATTAGATTGAGTTATTTTGTAACGAATTTTGGCGAAACTCTAGGTAATTTGACAATAAATTCTGAGCCTTGTCCAAGGATACTTTTAACGCTAATAGTCCCACCTAATAATTGAGTTAGTCTTAATGAAATGCTTAAGCCTAAACCAGTACCTTGAGGATTAAGATGTTGAGACTCTTGAATTTGGAAAAAATCACTAAATAATTTTTGTTGGTTGGCTTCTGAAATTCCAATGCCAGTATCTTTAACAGAAAAACTTAACCATCTATGATCGTCAAAATTATTTACAATAACTTGAATATTGCCATTTTGAGTAAATTTTGCGGCATTACTAATTAAGTTCAGTAATATTTGCGTTAATTTAGATTTATGAGAAAGCATTTCTTCTTGAGTATTAGCACAAGATATTTCTAAATGATTAGAATTTTTATCTATTAATGGTACACAACTTTTGCTTAATGCTTCTAACATTTCAGGAACATAAAAATTTTCGTATTCAGCAGTATTTTCGGATTCTATTTTAGAAATATCTAATAATTCATTAATCATATTCAATAAATAATTACTTGAGTAAGTAATTTGTTTTAGTGAGTTTAAGACTTTTTGATTGTCTCTACTGCTCATTTCAATCAATTGCGAAAAACCTAAAATAGCATTTAAGGGAGTTTTCAATTCATGACTCATAGAAGAAATAAACATTGATTTATCCTGATTAGCTTTTTCAGCCTTTTCTTTTGCTAAAAGTAATTCAGATTCAATTTTACGGCGTTCTAATTGTAAATTAACTCTTGCAAGAATAACATTTGGATCAACTGGTTTAGTTACATAATCATTAGCACCATTTTTTAAAGCTATAGTAATATTTTTTGCATCATATAATGCTGTGACAATAATAATTGGTAGTTGAACTTGAGAAAATTGTTTCCGCAATTGGATTAAAGTTTCATAACCAGATAACCCCGGCATTAATTGGTCTAGTAATAAACAATCAAATATTTGATGTTTAACTAATTCAAGAACTTCTTCGCCATCAGCAGCTTGAACTATTTCAAAAGCAGTAGATTTAAAGGCAAAAGCTAACATAGCTCTATTGGTTGCCATGTCGTCAGCAATTAAAATTCTTGAAATAGATGAATTATTTAGTAATGGCATGTTTTATAAATCTAAGTTTTATTGTTTTTTATTATAGATTTATAAACTATACACAGTTTTTTTGATAATGCAAAGTGTAAATATACAATTAAATTCTTGGATATAAAAAATCAAATTCCATCATATAATCTTTTCCAAAGTTGTTCAGGGAAATCATAATATTGCATTTTTTTTACAACTTTATCAATGGGGTATTCTAAGTTTATAAAGGTTATTTCATCTTCTTGAGTATCAAAAACTGCACATTGTGCTTTTGAATTTTTATTCCGTGGTTGACCTACTGAACCTGGACAAATTAAGCTATTTAAGTGTTTTTTTAGGGAAATTTTTTCATCTATAAAATGTTTTTCTTGTTTTAATTTATTCAGTGTATAAACTCCTGGTATGTGTGAATGTCCATGAAAGCAGCGGCGAATTTTATGTTTGGTTAAGTAATCTAGATTTTCAGTAATGGTCATTATATATACATAACCGTAAAAAAATGCTGGATCCATAGGCGCGCCATGAACTGCAAACCAATCTTGTGTTTGATGGAATGAAGGTAAATCTTGCAACCATTGTTTGTGTTCTGAACTAAGTTGTTTGATAGTCCAATCAATTATAGCTTTAGAATTTTTTGAAAAACCTCGTTCAGTATTATTAATAGCAGCACTATGATCGTGATTACCTTTAATAATTGTGAAGTCAGTATTTTGTAGTCTGTCGATACATTCCGTAGGATCTGGACCATAACCTACAATATCACCTAAAATTAAGTCTTCGGTAATATCTTGTTGCTTATAAAAATCTAAGACAGTTTCTAAGGCTGGATAATTAGCATGAATATCTGCAAATATGGCTAAATAACGCGAAGGTTTTTTTGCTGGAAGTATTGGCTCAGGAAGCTTTAATTTTAGTTTTGGTTTTGAAGTTGGTGTATTTAAAACATTAATAAAAGCCGTTAATAGTTGTTTTTTATGTTGATTAGGAATAAATACTGCGTCTAACTGATGTGCAATTATGATTTGGCAATTAGGGTCTTGAAAAATATTATTCAAATGTTTAACTAAAGTTTTAGCTAATTTAGTAATAAATATTTCGTTGAGCCATTTTAAATTGCGAATATAAACTCCCAACATTACCGAAAAGGAAATAAAATTGTCCCAAAAGTAGTAGTCATCATCAAGATAATAAACTTCATTGGAATTAGAGACGGCAAAATTGGATAAACCTTCATCAAGTTTATGAGCTTGATTTTTTGCAGTAATTAAATATTTTTCAAAAACTTGGGATAATAAATTTAAATAGTATTGATATTCAGTTTCATTTTGTGGAGCAACTTTAAATATGCTGTGTAGTGGACGTAAGCGTGGACAAATATTACCAATTTTAATTGTGTGTTTAGTATCATCAATTAATAGAAACCAAGTTTTATGTGGATGATAAACATTTAATTGACGTTCTTTAATTAAAACTTGATTAGTCCATTTTTTTGCACTTTCAGGATCTAGATCTAATTCAGCATGTATTTTTACAACTGTAATCTCATCTGTGTAGATTTTGGTTACTGGTTTACCAATAAAATCAGTTCCTAAGGCTAATTTTTGAGGTTCTTGGGTTAATATTGTGAGGATTTCATCAGTACAATAGTAATGTTGATTATTAATGGCAGCTAGAAATTCTATAGTTAACATTGTTTAATTATTAGAGTGAGTTATAGTGAAATGTGTACAGTCACCTTCAATATAATGGAACTATTGAAGGCTTTTATACTCTAAGAATTTAAGATGGACATAATGGAGAAATGATGCCCACATTGTTACGTACTGCTGCCCAACCCATACCTAAGTTGGTAGATTTGTTAGTGATGAGTACTACTAAAGAATTTGGCTTGTCTTTTAATACAGCCATAAAATGAAGGGTTTTATCTGTGGACATTTGTACTTCTTTAATCATATGCGTCACTGGCTTTGCGCGTTGACTAGATAGTAAAGATTCCACTGCCCTTACATTTTTTCCACGGATCATATCCACAGCAGCAGCAGCAACTGCCTCTAAATAAGAAAATGTGAAATATGGAACATTATGCGCAACACCTAAAAGTAAACCACTTTCTAAGTCAACTACAGCGCAACCTAAAGCACCATCTACATCATTAACAATATTTTGTAAAATTTCATTTAAACTGGACATTTTTTTCCTTTATGAATAAAAATTAAGATATATATCTTAATGTTGTTATGCAATCTTAACAAAAACCTATTAAAAATATGGAATTTATTTAAAATATATCCAATATATAGAAATATCTTTAAATGTTCTATATAAAAACTTATAGATACCTAGGTAATTAAGCCATATTTTTGGATTCTATATAGCAATGTATCCCTAGATATGCCTAATAAACGTGCGGATTTACTTCGATTGCCATTGGTTCTAGATAAAGCTTGGTTGATTAAATCGGCTTCTAATGAATCTAGCTTCAATCCTAATTCAGGTAAAACAAAACTTGAGGTTTTTAAAAGAGTTTGATTGGTTTTTAAATTAAATTCTGGCGGCAAATTTTCTGGTTCAATTAAACATCCTGGTAACAAAATACTTAAACGTTCACATAAATTGCGTAATTCACGAATATTACCTGACCAACTGTGTTTGCGTAGTGTTTTTAAAGTGTTATTACTGATTTTTGGAGAGGTTATTTTGTGGGTAATTTTAAAATGATTTAAAAAATGTTGGATTAATGCTTCTATGTCTTCAGATCTTTGTTTTAAGGGTGGTAATTCTAGTGGAACTACATTTAATCGAAAAAATAAATCTTGTCTAAAAGTTCCTGCGGTAATTTGATGTTCTAAGTCGGCGTTGGTAGCAGCAATAATACGTACATCTATTTTTTGAGGCTTAACACTGCCAACTGGTAGGCATTCACCAGTTTCTAAAAATCTTAATAATTTAGCTTGAATTGATAGTGGTAGTGAATTTACTTCATCTAAAAATAGTGTGCCGCCATCAGCAGCTTGAAACAAGCCTTGTTTATTCGTAGTAGCACCAGTAAATGCGCCTTTTTTATGCCCAAATATTTCTGATTCTACAATACTTTCTGGTAATGAAGCACAGTTTAAAGTTATGAAAGCTTTGTTAGTGCGTGAACTTTGTTTTTGAATTGCAGTGGCTAAAATTTCTTTGCCAGTGCCGGTTTCACCTTTTATAAGCACAGTAACATCAGTATTTGCAACCATTTTGGCACTGCGTAATAGGGATTCAAGAATAGGTGATTTGCCTACAATAGAACTAAAATGATCCATCATATACCTCAATTAATTGGGTTAAAAGTGTTGTAAACGCATGGGGTTGAACCATGGGAATGCAGCTAACAAAGCCAGAGCTACTAATGCGAGACCAACAATTTGTTTGGATA
>DAOUSJ010000067.1 GCA_030627285.1 Methylococcaceae bacterium
ATGAGGTGCGAATACGGATGCCTTTTTCCATATTTTCTGCACCCAAATAAGAACCCCATTCCCATGCAGCTACCATTACATGGACTTTCAAATTATCCGCGCGCAAACCCATGCCTTCAGATCCATAAAAACACATAGTTCTAATATAAGCACTGTTTAAATTATTTTTACTAACAGATAATCTTTGTACTGCATCCAATTCAGCTGCTGAAAATGGGATCGACATATTTAAAATATGCGCGGAACGAAATAAACGTTGGGTATGTTCAGCCAATTTAAAAATAGCTGCGCCTTTAGGAGTTTGATAAGCGCGTAAACCTTCAAATACACCAGCACCATAATGTAAAGTATGGGTTAATACATGCACTTTAGCTTCACGCCATTCAACCCACGACCCGTCCATCCAAATCAAGCCATCTCTATCATCCATTGTCATCATGTTGTCACCTGTATTTATTGTAAGTAGGATTATTTACCAATACAAAAACTAGCAAAAATTTTGCCTAATAAATCGTCCGCGCTAAATTTGCCAGTAATTGTAGCTAAACTATTTTGCGCACTGCGTAATTCTTCTGCTACCAATTCACTCGCATAATTAGTTTGCAATTGCATTAATGCTTGGGTAATCGCAGTATTAGCTACGTTTAAAGCTTCAATATGTCGTCTGCGAGCAATAAACACACTATCAGCATCAGAGTTATAACCCACATGCTGCTGCAATTGATGCCGCAGTAAATCCAAACCTTGTTCAGGTTTTAAAGATAAATAAATTTCTGTAAATCCAGAATTAAACACTACTTCAGGTTGACGCTGAACCAAATCAATTTTGTTATACACCACAATCACCGGAATTTTTTCAGGAAACTGTTGTTTTAATTCAAGCTCAACTTCTCGAATATCTACTACCAAAACAATACAATCCGCTTGCGCAATTTCAGCCTGCGCACGGCGAATACCTTCTTGTTCAATCAGATTTTCACTAGCACGCAAACCCGCAGTATCAATAATATGTAATGGCATCCCATCCAATTGAATATGTTCTTTTAATACATCCCTAGTAGTGCCTGCAATTGCAGTTACAATTGCTGCTTCATGTCCTGCCAAGGCATTTAATAAACTGGATTTACCTGCATTAGGCTTGCCAGCTAAAACCACGCTCATACCTTCACGCAACAACCTACCTTGTTGCGCAGTTTGCTGTAATTTCTGTAAACGAATTTGTAAATTAGTAATTTTATTGGCAACTACACCATCACCCAAAAAATCAATTTCTTCATCAATAAAATCAATCGCTGCTTCCACATAAATTCTTAATTCAGTAAGTTCAGTAACTAAGTCATTTATTTGTTCTGAAAACACGCCGCGTAAAGAATTTTGCGCTGAACGCACTGATTGCTCAGTACTACTGTCAATTAAATCTGCGACAGCTTCAGCTTGGGCTAAATCCAGTTTATTATTTAAAAACGCTCGTTCAGTAAATTCACCAGCATTTGCTAAACGCGCGCCTAAATTTAAGCTTAACCTTAACAACATATCCAAAACTACAGTGCCACCATGTCCATGTAATTCCACTACATCCTCACCAGTGTAAGAATGTGGTGCTGGAAAACATAGACATAAACCTGAATCTAAAATATTCTCGTCGGCTTCATAAAAAGCTGTGAAATGCGCATAACGAGGTTTTAAAGTGGTTAAATGGGTTATTTGTTTAGCAATTGAAATTGCCAAAGCTCCAGATAAACGAATAATACCCACGCCACCTTTACCCTTGGGCGTAGCAATGGCGGCAATGGTATAATTTTTTACTGGCATATTAGTCGGCTTTTTCTATAATTCTTTTAGTGATATACCATTGTTGCATAATGGATAAAGTATTATTACACACCCAATACAGCACTAATCCAGATGGGAAAAATAAGAAAAACACCGTAAATACAATTGGAAACATTTGCATGATTTTGGCTTGCAATGGATCTACTGGTGCTGGGTTTAAACTTTGCTGAATTTTCATGGTGATTCCCATAACAATCGGCAAAATGAAGAATGGATCTTGTGCAGATAAATCTTCTATCCAAAGTGCAAATGGAGTTTGACGTAATTCAACAGTTTCCACTAAAACCCAATACAGCGAAATAAATACTGGAATTTGCACAATTACTGGTAAGCAACCTCCGAGTGGATTTACTTTTTCGCGTTTATACATCTCCATCATTTCAGTATTAAAACGCATTTTGTCATCAGCATGGCGTTCTTTTAACTCTTTGAGCTTAGGCTGAATTTTGCGCATTTTTGCCATTGATTTATAACTGGCTTGCGATAATGGAAAAAACAATAATTTAATGCAAAAAGTCACGCCTAAAATTGAAACTCCCCAGTTGCCAATATAGTCATGAATTAAATTTAAGAGTCGATAAATAGGCTTGGCAATAATGGTCAACCAACTATAATCTACAGTTAATTCTAAGCCTTCCGAAACTTTAGCCATCATTGGTTGAATTTTAGGCCCAGCAAATAATTGTGCTTTAAATTCAACTTTGGTATTTGCAGCCACTGATTTTGGTGGTGAATACGATCCAATTACATATCGCCAACCTTTTAACTCTTTGGTATAAAAATTATTTTCTACATCTTTCGGTGGAACCCATGCAGAAGCAAAATAATGTTGAATCATTGCTGACCAACCACCTTGAGTTTTAACATTTAAGCGTTCATCTGCCATATCATCAAAACTAATTTTTTGATATTTATCCTCTGCGGTATAAACCACTCCACCTGCATAGGTACGAATAAAGTTATTGCCTTTATCATCCGCATACGGTTCACGTAATAATTGATTGTATTGGCGACCTGACCAGCTTTGCCCAGTATTATTGGTAATTGTGTGGGCAACTTGAATATTATAGCTGCCACGGGTGAATGTGAAGGTTTTGGTAACTAATAAGCCTTGTCCGTTATCCCAAGTTAATGGAACTGTTAAAGAGTCAGTGCCAATAGCTAAATTGTAAGCAGTTTGATCAAATCTATATGCTTGATGATGATCTGGAACTCCTGCTGAACCCGAACTGGCAATTAAACCACTTTGGGCTAAAAATTCTTTACCAATTTCAGTGTCAAATAAGCGAGTTGGGGATAAATCAGCTGGATCTTTTTCCAAGCCGACTAAAGCAAACATTTTTTTAACTACAGTATTTTCTTTTTCTTTTGGGTACTGGGTTAAATCTAATTGATTAATAGTGCCGCCTTGAGTATCAATCACAATGGCAAACACGTCTGTAGTAACTGTGATACTGGTTCCAGCAACAGGGTTAACTTTTGGTACACCCACAATAGCTTCAGTGCTAGCATTTAAACCAGTCTCGGAAAGAGGTGTTTCTGCTCTAGGGTCAATGGCAGGTTTTTCTAGTGTGCTAAATTGAGGCTGAAGTACATAATCAAGTTGCCATGCTTCAAACAGCATATAAGAAATCATTGCGAACGCAACAATTAATATAAATCTAATGTTATCCATTGTTTTTACCACGTGTTTTTGGAACAGGGTCAAGCCCCCCTTGATGAAAAGGGTGGCATTTTAAGAGACGTTTGACGGTAAGATAAGTGCCGTAACCAGCTCCATGAAACTGAATTGCTTCTAAAGCATAATGTGAACAGCTAGGATAAAAACGGCAACTATTTCCAAGTAACGGACTAATAAAATATTGATAAAACTTTATTAGTAAACTTAAAAGGAATTGCATCGTTTTTCTAATTTAAGCCAATGCTTTGCTAGTGATTTCTGCAACACAACTCGCGGTACTGACGCAGTATTTCTACGTGCTAACACTACAATATCTATAGCCGTAAGCTGTTGTTGCTGAAGTCGAAAACTTTCTCTAATCATACGTTTAATCAAATTTCTATCCACTGCTCGCTTGACATTTTTTTTAGCAATAGCCAAACCTAATCTTGAATAATCAAACTGGTTATTTATGGCTAAAAGTGTAAAATATTCATCACTGGATTTAATTGGATTTTTAAACACCTGTTGAAATTCTGCAGCTGTTCTTAAACGTGAAGATGGTGGAAAACTAAATTGTTTCGCTATCACTTAGATGCCGTTCACACAGATAATTTAGCACGACCTTTAGCACGACGAGCATTAATAACATTGCGTCCACCTTTAGTTGCCATTCTGGCACGAAATCCGTGGGTTCTAGCGCGTTTAAGTTTACTGGGTTGGTAGGTTCTTTTCATGGTTTATAACCTGATAATATAAGTTGAACAAAAAACAGATAAAAAAGCCGACGAATGATAAGATATATATAGTACTATTGTCAACATTGTTTAATAAACATTTGATAAATAACCGCCCATTAGTATCACTAAAACTAACTTTTAATTACTTATGCTTCTAAAAAAATCTCAATGAGTTCAACTTGGAATAATTGTCTGACACAGTTAGAAAATGAAATTCCCGCAACGGATTTCAATACTTGGGTAAGACCATTACAAACAGTAGAAACCGATAAAACCATTACTTTATTAGCACCAAATAAATTTGTGTTGAATTGGGTGAATCAGCATTATTTTACACGCTTTGAACAAGCAATTAATGAATTTTCTAATGGAAATTTAAGCTTACAGTTGGCAATTGGCTCAAAATCTACTCCAAAAACCTCCGAAAGCAAGTCGAAAAATAAGCGGCTAAACCCTACTAAAAAATTACCTAGTTTTTTAAATAAAGCATTCACTTTTGAGCGTTTTATTGAAGGTTCATCAAATCAACTTGCTAAAGCATGCGCGCTAAAAATCATTGAAAGTAATAAGATTATTTATAATCATTTGTGTATTTATGGTCATTCTGGTTTAGGTAAAACTCATTTAATTCATGCAATTGGCAATTCATTTGGTGGACGTGACCATACTACAGTAATTAATGCCTGTAAACGTGTCAAAGAACTCAAAACAACTGATAACCAATTTGCCACTGATTATGCGAACTTGTTAAGAACTTTATCGCACTAAAATATTTTATTGAACACTTTATTTTTAATTCCCCAATTCTTAATATGAAATTTATTCTCAATCGTGAACAATTGTTAGCTCCATTACAACAAATTGTCAGTGTTATAGAAAAACGCCAAACTTTACCAATTTTATCAAATATATTGATTGTGGTGGATGCTGGAACTTTAATCCTTACTGGTACCGACCTTGAAATTCAAATTGTTGCTAAATTAGCCGTAGAAAAATTTAATGCTGGCAAGATCACCATACCAGCACGCAAATTTTTAGATATTTGTCGCTTATTACCTAATGAAGCTAGTATTACAGTTGAAACCAAAGGCGATAAAGTTAAAGTAACCTCCGCCAAAAGTAGATTTTCCTTGAGTTGTTTAAATGCTGAAGATTATCCAGAATTTTCTGAAGCAAATTTAGAACATCACATTGTGTTGAATGCAAAACAATTAAAACATGCTTTGGATAAAACCATTTTTTGTATGGCAAATCAGGATGTGCGTTATTATTTGAATGGTTTAATGCTGAATATTTCTAATAGTAAATTAAAATTGGTTGCTTCTGATGGGCATAGATTAGCTATTTATGAAGATGAAATGCCTATTGCTACTGGCTTTGAAGCTAGAATAATTCTGCCACGCAAAGCAGTTATTGAACTTAATCGCTTATTAACCAATCCAGAAACCGAAATTAATCTCCATTTTTCTAGTAACAACATCAAAATTGAAATTAATAATTTGATATTTTCCGCCAAACTAGTAGATGCAAAATATCCAGACTTCAGTAAAGTATTCCAACAAAAATTTTTAGAGCCTATCCATGTACAAAAACAGTTATTAAAAAATGCTTTAACTAGAGTTTCAGTGTTAGCTAATGAAAAATTTAAAGGAGTTTCCTTTGATATTAGCCCTAATTCACTTAAAATTAGCACACATAATCCTGAACATGATGAAGCTGAAGAGGAAATTAGCATTGGCTATGCTGGCAAAGCCATTGTAATTGCATTTAATTCGCAGTATTTGTTGGATGCAATTACGAATATAGATGCAGATGAAGCGCAATTAATTATTGCCGAAAATATGAGTAGCTGTTTTATTGAAGCTCCAAATACACCCAAATCTAAGTTCATTGTCATGCCAATGCGTTTGTAATTTTCTCAACTAAAATTTGTAATGAATATGAATGCCAAAGATCCGGTGAAAATTTACACCACCCTGTTAAAACACATGCCTTCAATTGGATTATTGAGTCGCAAAAAGCGCGTTAAAGCTTATATAAAAGTCGTTAATATGACCCAAGATATGATTGATAATGATGAAATAGATTCTGATGAAGCATTATTTATTCTTTCAATAATGACTAAAAAATCGCACTGTTTCCGCAAAGCAGGCATGATGACAGCATTAAATTTAAATGTCATTCCAGCAGGGCAAATCAAGGCTATTGGATTTCAATATGCAAATGAAATGCGCCAAAATTTAAGCCTCCCAGCTGTAGATCATGCTAATTCTGACCCACAATAATTCCTACTTTTTAAATGTCTAATTCAAATAATATTCTTAAGCAAATTCTAGCAACTAAAACTGCTGAGATTGCTCAACGAAAACTAAACACTCCCATAGCATTGTTAACTGAAATTGCTGCTGGAACTGAATCTCCACGTGGTTTTGCCAAAACTTTACAGGCTCAAGTGGCACGAAAAAAACCAGCAATTATTGCTGAAATAAAAAAAGCTTCGCCTAGTAAAGGTGTGATTAGAGCAGATTTTAATCCAGTAATGATAGCGCAAGATTATGCTATGAATGGTGCTAGCTGTATTTCAGTATTAACCGATAAAACTTATTTCCAAGGTGCTGAAGTTTATTTACAAAAGGCACGTGAAGCTTGCCCATTGCCAATATTGCGCAAAGATTTTATTATTGATGTCTATCAAATTCATGAATCACGCGCCTTGGGAGCAGACTGTATTTTATTAATTTTGGCGGCTTTAAATGATGTCCAATTACATACTTTAGCCGAAGCTGCACAAAATTTAGGCATGGATGTCTTAGTCGAAGTACATGATGCTGCTGAATTAACCCGCGCATTAACTTTAGAAACCAATTTGATTGGAATTAATAATCGTAATTTAAGCACCTTTGCAACTGATTTAAACACCACTTTGGAATTAAAAACTATGATTCCAGAACATAAAATTGTAATTACTGAAAGTGGAATTCATACGCCAGCAGATGTTAAAAATATGTTAAATCATGATGTTTATGCGTTTCTAGTCGGAGAAGCGTTTATGCGCGCACCTCAACCTGGAACTAAAATGCGCGAATTATTCTTTTAACTAACTGCTAATAAAAATGATTACATATAAAACCAGCAAAAAAGTCAGATATACCACTGCCATAATTTACTTAGTGTTTATGAGCTTCATTGTTGGCGGCACTTATATAACACAAACAAACACTATAGATAGCGTTAACAACTCAATTAGTCCATAAACAACCTGCTAAGTTCTAGGCAAAAGTAGTGTGGGTTTAAAAGCCCACCTAAAATACAAATTTTCAAAGATTGTATTTAGTTTCAATTACTCCACCACCCAAACAAATATCATCAATATAAAAAACTACTGATTGTCCAGGAGTAATAGCGCGTTGTGGTTCAGAAAAAATTACTTGGCAACGATCATTAGCCAGTGGTTTAACTCGACAACTTTGTTCTACTTGGCGATAACGAGTTTTAGCTTTGCAATTCAATTCAATAGTTAAGGGTTCTTGATTACACCAATCCAATTGCCCTGCTTCTAAAGTATTATGTAACATTAACGGATGCTGATGTCCTTGACCAACAATTAATACATTTTGTATCAAATCTTTCTCCAACACATACCATGGTTCATCTGGAAAATTTTTCACACCACCAATACCTAAACCTTGGCGTTGCCCTAAAGTGTAATACATCAAACCATGATGCTGTCCAAGTAACTGCCCTTCGGGAGTATAAATTTCACCTGCTTGTGTGGGTAAATAACGTTGCAAAAATTCTCTAAATTTACGCTCACCAATAAAACAAATGCCAGTGCTATCTTTTTTCTGAAAATTATCGAAACCCGCCTGTTTAGCTAACGCGCGTAATTCTGGTTTTAACATCGCCCCAATTGGAAATAGGGTTTTAGATAAGGCTTTTTGACCTAAAGTATATAAGAAATAACTTTGTTCTTTGTTGGGATCTAAGCCTTTTAATAGTTGATAACTGCCATGTGTATAAGCAACTCGTGCGTAATGTCCAGTAGCAATATATTCCGCGCCCAAATCTTCAATCGCATAATTTAAAAAGGCTTTAAATTTCACATGTTTATTGCATAAAATATCTGGATTTGGAGTGCGTCCCAATTTAAATTCAGCTAAAAACACCTCGAATACTTCGTCCCAATATTCAGCCGCAAAATTAACCGTTTTTAATTCAATTCCTAAAATATCACACACTTGCTGGGCATCTGCTAAATCCTGCATGGCAGTACAAAATTCAGTGCCATCATCTTCATCCCAATTCTTCATAAACAAGCCCGTAACCTGATGACCTTGCTCTAATAAAGTCAAAGCGGTGACTGAAGAATCCACACCGCCAGACATACCAACAATAATATTTTTACCCATGTTATAGCTATTTTTATCCCCAAAAAACGGCTATTCTACTGCATTTATTTTACTAAATTATAATAATAGGTAAAATTTAAATAGTTTAGAAATCTACTACAGCTACGCCTTCTTTATCTTCAGCAGACATAATAAATCGTGGAATTACAGTAGAACCACCTGCAGAAACTCCATCCAATAAATCAGTCATTGGATCTAAACCAAACTGTCTTAAACCAAAACCAGTAGCTTTAATTTGCACACCACGATCAGCCAATGCTTTAATTAACACATCAGCTTTTTTAATTGGATCTTCAGGGCGAGTTTCAAAAGTTACTTTTGAATGTTTAATTTTATTTGAAGCATTTAATACTCCCTGACCACTAAAAACTACTTTAACAGTTAAATCATACTTTTTATTGCCAAAAGTTCCACGTGAATCTTTCAATGAATGTAACGCAAATATTAATCCATGATTTGCCACTAAAGGATCAAAAGAAGAAATTTTGACTACTAAAGTTCTAGCGTTTACAACACTATTAAAACCCATGACACTTGCAAATAATACCAACATCAATAAAGTTTTTTTGGTTAAATTTATCATTACATACCTAAATATTTAAATTAAAAATTCCGCTTAAATGCGACTTAAATGTCAAAACCTAATCTAGCTTTGATTCCAAGCAACTCATGCAACTATCAAGCCACAAAATATTATTATATAAACAATTACTTACATGCAAACACTATAAAAAAATACCTTCATATATGTCATATAACCCAACACATGCGGCATTTAACTAACAAATCATGCTAAGTTAAATTTTATTTTATAAATTCTCATTTCAAATAATATGAATTCAAATACCCGCTTGGAAATCTTTAAACGCTTATCTGCTTCTATCCCAAATCCACAAACCGAATTAAATTATGCTTCAACTTTTGAATTATTAATTGCAGTGGTTTTATCTGCACAAGCAACTGATAAAGGTGTAAATAAAGCTACCACTAAATTATTTGCAGTCGCGAATACACCTGCACAAATTTATGCTTTAGGTCTGGAAAACTTAAAATCTTATATTAAAACCATTGGTTTATATAACAACAAAGCTAAGCATATTATTAGTTTATGTGCGGTATTATTAGAGCAACATCAAGGTGAAGTACCTCAAACTAGAATTGAATTAGAGGCTTTAGCTGGAGTTGGTAGAAAAACTGCTAATGTAATCTTAAATACTGCCTTCGGACAACCTACAATTGCAGTAGATACGCATATTTTTAGAGTAGCGAACAGAATCCCCTTGGGTATTGGAACTACGGTTTTAGCTGTTGAAAAACAATTACTTAAAAACACTCCAGCACAATACAAGCTACATGCGCATCATTTACTAATTTTACATGGGCGTTATACTTGCATTGCACGCACACCCAAGTGTCAACAATGTGTCATTCAAGACTTGTGTGAATTTAAATTTTGAATGAACTATTTTAGATAAAAAAACTCCATAATAAGGTGTGACTAATTTTCAAAAGACTTATAATAAATTATTAGCACAACTTTTTAAATTAAATATTTTAGGAAACATCATGACAAAAATCAACAAAGCAACTTTAGTCGGTACAGCAATAATTGCATCTTTAAGCACTACTCTTGCACATGCAGATACTAATCCATTTTCTGTTACTGAATTATCTGCCGGCTATATGCAATTAGCTGCTGCGGATGTAGATTCAACTGCAAAAGCTGCTGAAGCCAAATGTGGTGAAGCTAAATGCGGCGACATGATGAAAGATGGCAAAATGAAAAAAGGCATGGAAGCTAAATGCGGCGAGATGATGAAGGGCAAAGAAGGCAAATGCGGCATGGAAAAGAAAGCTGCTGAAGCCAAATGTGGTG
>DAOUSJ010000060.1 GCA_030627285.1 Methylococcaceae bacterium
AAGCTATCTTTATGCTTATGATAAGATTAAAATTATTGCACCAGAACTAGGCATAAATGCAGTTTCAATTGATTTTAAGCAAGCAGTAATTAGTTTTGGCTTGGCTGCGCATTATGTAGTAAATGCACTAGCAAATAATCAAACGACAGCTTGGACAATAATTGCTGGAGTAGAATTTGACAGTTTATTAGGCAAGTTACCAGTAGCACCAATTACAGTTTCAGCATTAACCAAAGCAATGCAACAATGTCAGCAAGTTTATTATATAAGTGAACAATTGCCAGTAGCTTGCTCGCGTTTGGCAACTACAAGTTTAAAAGCAGTAGATAAATTAACTTTGAAATCAGCAACAAATATTACATTTACAGACACAATATATTGCTTAGGAGTAGTTAGCAATGCTAAAGTTGCACAATGGCAAGCAATCGCTACAATATTACAACAACTTGAATTAGAACAAGATTATAAGTTGATCTTGCGGTTATTAGTTTGGGGTGATGTAGATGAAATTTTACTAGCAGAATTAGCAACGTGTGAAAATATAGAATTGGTGACAATTTTTGTTAAACCAGCTAATTTTTCGCAATTAGCACAGCTTGGCTTTGCATTTCAAACCACTGGACAGAAATTGAATTATTTACAACTTGATTTTCAAGAATCACAACTGCCAGTAATAGAATTTAAAGCCGAGGATGAAAATAATACCTCCCAGTTTTGGTCAGAAGCTATTAAACAAATTTTAAGTCAATATGTGCATTCATAAGCAACAACAGCCAATATTTTTATTTGGCGTTGGTAGATGTGGATCTACATACCAACAAACAGAAATTAGTAGATTAGCAGATATTTGGATTTGGGGTGAACATGACGGTATTGTTGCCAATTTATTTGCTTTTGGGGATAAAATTCGTAATAGCCCTAATTTAAATCAATTTTGTTTTGCTAAATCTATAGATGTTACAGAACAACTTTTAACTGCTGATCTAACTGGAGATGCTACGCAGATTGCTTGGGCTAATGGGTTTAATAAAGGCAGTATTAAACAATTAGAACAAACCATGTTGTTGAATTTATTTGCCAATAATTTGCCTGCTGGTAAAACGCGCTGGGGTTTTAAAGAAATACGTTATGGACCACATAATAAAATTCCAGAACGTTTGTTAGCTAATTTTCCGGCGGCAAAAATTATTCATACTGTAAGAAATCCATTTTTAACCGTAGAAAGTAATATTTTTTCTTGGAATTTTGCCCAATTAAAACAAGCCATTGAACAAAATAAACTTGCAGAAATTGAACAATTATATGCACAATATATAAAACGTTGGGTTACAGTAACAAATTATTTTTTACATTTGGAAACTGTATTTCCCCAGCAAATTTTTAAATCAAACCTAGAAGATTTTGCAGATAATTATCCAGCATTATTAAATTTTTTAGATGTTGAGGCTAATTATGAAATTGTGCATCCAATTGTGAATCAGAGTTCTTTACATCAGCCAAAATCACAGATTTATCGCCAACAATTACAAAGTTATCGCGCGCAATTTTTACCCCAAATTATACTAACAGCTAATAATGCTGGTTATGATGTGGATGCTTTGTTACACAGTTAAATTCTGCGGATACTTGCTTAATACAACTCAATAATTATGATTTATAATGATAAGTTTATCTGGATACATTTACCTAAATGCGCTGGTACCAAAATTGAACATTTGTTTTTACAGCATTTTTCACACTTACCCGAGATAATTCAAGACCCCATAACTTTAAAACAAGACCCTTTAATTAGTTGGCATGATTCAATTGCTAAACGTGAACAACGAGATCCTAATTTTCATTTAGGTAAGCGCGATATAATTTGTTCAATTCGTAAATTACCGCAATGGCTAGAAAGTAGATATAATTTTGAATTACACCGTAGCAATAATATTACTCCAAACCCAGAAATTTTATTAACTGGACATTTTTTTCATAGTAATGGCAGTTTAGGGCATGCAGACACAGTGGTGAAGAGATTTTTACCGAAAAATATTTTAACTTCAGCTAGATTAAGATTTATTCGTACGGAACATTTTGCAGCTGATTTTAAAGCTGTGTTTGCTGATTATGTAGATGTGAGTATTATTCCTGAAACTAAATATTCCCAAAAAATCAATACTTCCAAAAATTATATTCCCGAAACTATTAGACAACAACTGTATCATCCTGCAACTGATTTGTATGCGCATTGTCCTTATTGGCAACAAGTTGAATCTCAAGCTTACACTTAAATTGAATAATTAAATATGAACTCTAAAAAAAATATCTTAGTAATTGGTGGTTGTGGCTATATCGGTTCTCACATGGTGAAATGTTTATTAACTGCTGGACATGAAGTAGTGGTTTTAGATGATTTATCCGCGGGCTTTGCAGATAGTTTACTTGGGGGTAAATTAATTGTTGGTGATTGTGGTGATCGTGAATTATTAAACCAAATTTTTAGCCAACATAAATTTGATGGGGTATTACATTTTGCTTCATATATTCAAGTTGGAGAATCGGTAACCAATCCAGCCAAGTATTACCAAAATAATGTTGCTAAAACTTTGACTTTATTGGAAACCATGAAAGATCATAATTTAAAAACTTTGATTTTTTCATCTACTGCCGCAGTGTTTGGAGAGCCAGATTACAGTCCAATTGATGAACAACATCCGCGCGTGCCAATTAATCCTTATGGTATGAGTAAAAACATGGTGGAAGCAATGTTACAAGATTTTGACCATGCTTATGATTTTCGTTCCGTAGCTTTACGTTATTTTAATGCTGCTGGTGCTGATGCAGAAGCTAGAATTGGTGAACGCCATCAACCAGAAACCCATTTGATTCCATTAGCTTTACAAGCAGTATTAGGCAAAAGACCAGCATTAAAAGTATTTGGGCGTGATTATGAGACTCCAGATGGTACTTGTATTCGCGATTATATTCACATTGATGACTTAAGTACCGCGCATTTATTAGCTTTAGAATATTTATGGAATGGTGGTGAAACTGCTGCTTTTAATTTAGGTAATGGTGCAGGCTTTAGTGTGCAAGAAGTTTTGGATGCAGTTGAAAAAGTAGCTGGAAAACCAGTACCTATAGAAAATACTGAACGGCGTGCAGGTGATCCAGCTAGATTGGTAGCAGATTCTAGTTTGGCTAAAAAAACTTTAGCTTGGCAACCACAATATCCTGATTTAAGCACGATTGTCCAACATGCTTGGCAATGGGAACAAAAACGTCCTACATGTTAAAAAAAATCTTTAAATCCAAAGCTACTGTTAAACCAACAATTTATTTACATATTGGGACTAACAAAACTGGCACTAGCTTTATCCAAAATATTTTAGCAGCAAATTATTCTGAATTACTTGAACATGGAATTTTATACCCTAAAGCTGGTTTAGTTGAGTCCGCACATTATGGATTAAGTGATGCTTTAGGCTTTTTACTAAACAAGGGTAATAATGCAGGAGATCCTAAATTAAGTGCTAAAATTAAACAACAATTATTAGAAGAAATTAATTCTAACAATCCTCATATCGTTATTTTTAGTTCAGAAAATTTTATATTACCTAAGGATTTTAAATTAATTAAAGATTTTTTTGCAGGCTTTATAGTTAAAATCATTGTGTATTTGCGTAGGCATGATGATTGGTGGGAATCAGCTTATAATCAAGCAGTTAGAATGGTAGTTAATCCACCTTGGAAAATTGGAGTGCAAGCTTATTTGCGTTTTAACAAGGATAAAAATCCTAAATTTGGTGATTATCGTTTATTAATTAATCGTTGGGCTGAAGCCTTTGGCAAAGAAAATATTTTAGTACGCCCATTTGAAACTCAACAAAATCAACCGACTATTATTGATGATTTTTTTACAACTATGCAATTGGAAGAAATTCCAGCCAAATTAAAGATTCCACCAATAAAAATTAATCAATCTTTGGATGATTATACTTTAAGTATGATTGATGCCTTGCAACGTGCAAATATTAATGCTGATTTAAGGCTAAAAATGATTGAATATGTACTTTCTAAAGTAAATTATGAAAATAAAACCAAGTTAATCAATCCTAAATTACGCTTGAGATTAATTAATGATAATACTGCTGCATATGAATACATAGCTAAAGAATTTTTACATAGAGCAGATGGTCAACTATTTTACGCGCCCTTACCGTCTATTGATGAAGCATGGAAACCAGTACGTAAACCAACCCCAGCGGAAGCAATTGAAATGACTATAGCAAGTTTAGAAATTTAATTTATGAATAGAATTGCACACTTATTTGCTGAAGCTGAGGTTAATTTCAAATCCCAGAATTCATTAATGAAAACTAACAATTATTTGCTAGCCATGACCCCACGTTCAGGCAGTAGTTATCTCTGTGATGTCATGTTACATACTAATTGTTTCGGCAAACCAAATGAATTTTTAAATCCAGATTTTTTGCCAGTAATGTTAGCGAAAATGCAGGGTTCTAGCCCAGAAACATATTTGCTTGACATAATGCAATTTCAACAAAGTCAGAATAAAGTTGCTGGTTTCAAAACTAGTTGGAATCAATTTAAAGATTTTTTACAAGTTCTGCATAATAAATCAGTTTTAAACAAGTTTAAATATATATATTTAACTCGTAAAAATAGAATTGCCCAAGCTATTTCTTTATATAAAGCTGCTGAATCTAAAATATTTCATACTAATAAAAATCACAGTGCTAGCAAACTTCAGCAGCTGGAAAATTTAAAGTATAATTTTCAGAAAATTCAGCATTGGGAACAACATATTTTGCAGCAAGAACAAGGTTGGCAAGAATATTTTGCAACTAATAAGATTCAACCATTATGTATTACTTATGAAGATATTGAAGCTAATATTTTGCAAGTTTTACAAGATATTGCAGCTTATTTAGACTTAGATGTACAAAAAATTCATGTGCCTACAAAAAAATCTGTGTTTAATAAAATTAGTGACCAGCGGAATCTTGAGTGGGCGCAAAAATTTAAATTAGAACGCGATGGTTAGTAAACCTCAAGCGTTGATTATATCTGCGACTCAAACTGCAACCACAGATTATTTTTTAAAACCACATTTAGTAGCTCAAGGTTATGCAGTAACCATATTACCTAAATTAAATCAGGACTTTATCACACAAAATCTTGAAGCTAAAGTGTGTGTAATTTCACGTTATATTAACGCCAAACAATTAAAGTTATTAGCTGATTTAAAACAACTCGGAGTTAAAATTATCTATTTTATGGATGACGATTTGTTTGATTGGCGAGCATGGTCTGGATTACCTTATAGTTATCGATGGAAATTATTTACCCAAGCCTATTTACATAAGCAGCATTTATTAAATTTAGCTGATGAGTTTTGGTGTTCCACAGATTTTTTAGTGCAAAAATACGCAGATTTCAATCCAAAATTATTACTTCCAGTAGCTACAACTAAAACCATTGCTAGGCGTGAAATTGTAACGGTTGCTTATCATGGTACGGCTTCACATACTCAAGAAATATATTGGTTAATTAACATTATTCAGGCTGTGCAAGCGCAAACTGATAATGTGCAGTTTGAATTATTTGGTACTCATAAAATTAATAAATTAGTAGCTAAGTTTCCACGGGTTGCAGTATTACATCCAATGAATTGGGATAATTATTTGAATTTTACTGCCACGCATAAATGTGAGATTGCGTTAGCACCTTTATTAGAAAATAAATTTAATTCTGCGCGTGGATATACTAAATTTTATGATTATGCACGTTTAGGCGCAGTAGGTTTATATTCTGATATAGCACCTTATAAAGGTTTTATTCGTGATGGTATTGATGGATTTTTGCTAGCAAATGATTCTGAAATTTGGGTGGATAAAATTTTAGAATTGGCTTTAGATAATGTAATAAGAAATAATATGTTAGATGAAATTAAACAACGTAATCTGCAAAATTACGTTAATTAATAGGAAAGTTGTAATGATAGGTATTTTGTCTAAAGAATTATTTAAAATTCCGCATTTAAAACTGTTATTACAACAAGAAGTGCAGTTAATTGCCAAAACTTATAATTCTACAAATATCACTGCAATTGCTGGTTGGGGTAAACGTAAACCGGCATTAAAAGCTATGCAATATGCCCGACAACATAAATTACCTTATTTAGCTTTAGAAGATGGATTTTTGCGCTCAGTAGGTTTAGGCAAAACTTCGCCACCATTATCTATAGTTATTGATCCAGAAGGCATTTATTATGATGCCACCAGTAAATCTAAGTTAGAAACTTTAATTCCACAGCCATTAACGCCAGAGCAAAATAAACGCGCGAAGGCATTATTAATTAGTTGGCAACAAGCTAGAGTTTCAAAATACAATCATTTACGTGAATATACTGGAACTTTGCCAGAAAATTATGTGTTAGTAGTAGATCAAACAGTTGGTGATGCTTCAATTAAATACGGTATGGCAACTGTGGATAATTTTCAGAGCATGTTAACAGCGGCATTAGCAGACAATCCAGACGCAACTATTGTCATTAAAACTCATCCAGATGTTGTAGCTGGCTATAAACAAGGGTATTTTTCGCTGGCAACTTTGGCTAATGAAGCTAGAATTAAAATTTTTGCTGAAGCTGTGCATCCAGTACGTTTAATTGCGGAAGCTAAATCTGTGTATGTAGTGACTTCGCAAATGGGATTTGAAGCTTTGTTATGGCATAAACCCGTATATACTTTTGGGATGCCATTTTATGCAGGTTGGGGTTTGACTACGGATAATTTAACCGCTCCAAAACGTCGCCAAAATTTATTATCCAAGACGGATATTATTAATTTAGAACAGTTAGTGTATGCAAGTTTAATTGCATATCCAAAATATGTGAATCCTGAAACTGCAGAATTATGTACTGTGGAAGAAACGCTAGATTATTTAGCTTGGCAACGGCAACAACGTGAATTATATCCAGCCATAATATACGGGTTAAATTTTTCACGTTGGAAGCAAGCAATTGTAAGACAATTTTTTCAAGGATCTAAAGTAAAATTTGTTACTAAAATAAAATCTATTCCTAAACAGCAAACTGTGATTATATGGGGTAGTCGTGAAATAAATCCAGACATTTTACGGAATAAGAAATTAAAAATTTTACGTTTGGAAGATGGTTTTTTACGATCTGTAGGTTTGGGTGCGGATTTAATTAAACCCTTATCTTGGGTTATTGATGATTTAGGTATTTATTATAATGCTCAACAAATTTCTGCATTGGAAAATTATTTACAAACTGCTGATTTTTCCACGGCAATATTACAACGTGCGCAAAAATTACGGACAAATTTAGTTAAACATAAACTTACTAAATATAATGTTACGGCAGTTCCAAAAAATGTTGCTACCGATTTTCCTAGCACCGAACTTTTGCAGGCTCAAGAGCAAGGACAAAATATAATTTTAGTTGCTGGGCAAGTTGAAACTGATGCTTCGATTCGCTTTGCAACTACCAATATTAAGACTAATATTGGCTTATTAACTGCGGTTAAGCAAGCAAATCCAAAGGCTTATATTATTTATAAACCGCATCCTGATGTGGTGTCTGGATTACGTAAATCAGGTCAAGGTGAAATTGAAACTAAGCATGTTTGTACAGAAGTAATTACTCATGTGGCTATGGGAAAAATTTTAGATATTGTCGATGAAGTACATGTATTAACATCGTTAACTGGGTTTGAAGCTTTGCTACGTAATAAACGAGTAACTTGTTATGGTTCGCCATTTTATTCTGGTTGGGGTTTAACTCACGATCTGCAAACATTAAATAGAAGAAGTCGTAGTTTAAATTTAGATGAATTAATTGCTGGCACATTAATTTTGTATCCACGTTATATTAGTCGTACTACTGGAAATTTCACTACTCCAGAACAAGTATTAACCGAATTACTTGCTTGGCGTACTGCAGAAAATCACACTATTTCTAGTTGGCGCAAATTATTTCGATTATGGCTAGGTTTGCTAGCAAAATAATTTTGCAACCACAATAACTTACTTTATATAAAAATTTATGTCAGATTTTATTCCACCATATCCAATACGGCATAAAGAGCCACTTAGCCCACTGAAGACGTTACAATATGCCCGTCGTGATCTATTATCAATTTGGTCAGAAAAATCTTTTCGCCTGCAATTTATGGGGACTAAGATTATTAATCGTTCAGTGTTTATTGCTAATTGTCCGCAAGTAGTAAAACATGTGTTTGTAACTAAACATGATATTTATGAACGTAAAAGTCCACAAATGCGTAAAGCCTTAAAACCATTGCTAGGAGATGGATTATTTATTAGTGATGGTGCAACTTGGAAAAAACATCGAAAATTAGAAACTCCATTATTTACTGCTGAACATGTAGCGCAATATAGTAAAGTTATGGTGGAAGTTGCAGAGGAATATGTGCAAAAGTGGGCAAAATTGCCATCTGGAACTAGCATAAATGTCTTAACTGAAATGGGAACTTTGACTGCAGAAATTATTTGTCGGGCTTTGTTTGGTAATCATTTGGGTGCAACTCAAGCTGCGGAAGTAATATCTAGTTTTGCAGAATATCAAGCTGCAATAGAACAAATGGATTTTGGCACATTTTTTGGTTTACCAAGTTGGATGCCAGGTTTACAATGGCGACGCGCTAAAAAAGCTGCAACCAGAATTCATGTGATTGTAGATAATGTTATTGCAGCTGGAATTAAAAGTAGTAATGAAGCGTCTTTATTAGCACATTTATTACGGTTACGTGGTGGAGCTAAAGATGAATTAACGGTTAAGCAAATTAGGAATGAATTAATAGTTTTGTTTATGGCTGGGCATGAAACCACTGCTAACACGTTATCATGGGCTTGGTATTTAATTTCGCAAGTGCCAGAGGTTGAACAAAAAATGCACACTGAAATTGAGACAGTTTTAGCTTCAGAACCTGCAAAGTTCGATCATTACGCTAATTTGACTTATACTCGCGCTATTATTGATGAAACTTTAAGGCTCTATCCACCAGTGCCTATTTTATCGCGTGAAGCATCTCAAGACGACATTATTCGTAAACGCCCCATTCCTAAAGGTTCAATTATGTTGGTAGTTCCATGGTTATTGCATCGACATGAATTATTTTGGGAGCAACCAAATAATTTTACTCCAGAACGATTTTTGCCGGATGCACCAGTAAAACCAGATAAATTTGTGTATGTACCTTTTAGTGCTGGCCCCAGAGTATGTATAGCTAAATTTTTTGGATCGGTAGAATCTGCTTTATGTTTAGCAGTTTTAGCACGTAATTTTAGGTTAACCTTACCAGCAGGCACTAAAGTTACGCATGATTGCCGTTTAACTTTACGTCCAAAAGATAATTTACCGATGCAAATTGTACCTAGATGAAATTAACTGATTTATTAAAAAAATTACAAAATCAGCAATGGCGCAAAAAAAATATTCGTTATTGGTTGAAAGATCCTTTTTGGGGTAGTTTGGATTATTTAACTCATTATGGATTGCGTTATTTGTCAATTGAAAACAATGCTAAAGTGGGCAGGTTTTTAGGTCCATTATCAGCAAAATATAGATTCAAAGTTGCAGATGCACGAGTTAAACATAATTTGAGTGTGTTAAAACCAGAATTAAGTGCGCAAGCTAGAGAGAAAATTCGTTTAAAATCATGGCAAAATATTGCGCAATCCATGTGTGAATATTCATTATTGGACAAGATTTCAAATGATACTCAAGTTAAAATTGAAAATAAACATTATGTAGATACTGCTGCTAAAGCTAACCAGCCAGTGATTTTTGTATCTGCACACACAGGTAATTGGGAATTGCGCACAGCAGAATTAATTGATTTGGGTTTTAATCCACTCTGTTTATATAAGCCGGTACGGAATAGATTTGCATTAAAAATTGTTATTCGTGCAAGAACTAGAATGCTAGCGGCTAAACATTTTTTAGGATCTAGCCCTAGTGCAATGCGCACTATGTGTGAACATTTGAATAATGGGGATGCATTATGGGTTGCGATTGATGAGTATAAAAAGGGGCAAGTATTGTCGCCTAGTTTAGGTAGAAATTTAGAAACATCCGCCACTAATGCCTCTTATGTAGTTCGTTTAGCCCAGCGTTATAATGCGATTATAATCCCAATTTGGACAAAAAGAGAGCAAGATTTAAGTTTTAGGATTAAAGTGTCTAAACCATTTTCTGTGGCTAAAAGTAAACAAGCCAAGGCAGATGCTTTAATAAAATTAGATACATTACTAGAAGAATGGGTAATGGATAACTTAGAACAATGGTATATGTTACATGAATTAAGGTTATAATTTATTTTAAAGATAAGAAAATTTAAGCTTTAAAGCGTGAAATAGAAACTTGTTGAATGAAACTTAAGTCGTTATACTAGAGTAAAACTAACTGGAGAAATTGAAAATGAAATTGAAAATTTTATCTGCAAGCATTATGTCGCTGTTGTTGTTTAGCAACAGTTCTTCTGCAGAAGTCCTATCTACTGTTACCTTAGGTGGTATCAGTAAAACTTTTAGCTTTGTTGATGAAGCTGCGGCTAGAGCTGCATCGGAAAGTCCTTCCGACGAACAGATTAATTTTTTTAGAGATACGAATGGTGATTTACCAACTAGCCTTATTGGTCAATCAACAGAGACTACTCTTAATGGCAAGCCTGTAACTTTAATGCGTACGGCGCAGGACACCACGGTATTAGTTGAAAAAGATAATACTGGTGCATCTACTTTCACTACTTTAACTCGTCCAGATAAGACTGTAACTATGGATGATGTAGTAAATGCATTTGTAGATAACACGCCAATCGCAAACAGTGTACAAGATAATATCGATACTACACAATATACTGCGGTACAGGGAATTCTTTCAGAAGTTAAAAATGTAGCTACAGTTGCAGGTTCTGATGAAGCACTTGCACAAGCTAAAACTTCTGCTTCCGTAAATACTGCATTAGTTAGCACTCAGCCTGTAGCTTCACCTATTACATCTAATGTAACTTTAAATGGTGTAACTAAAACTTTTAACTTTGCTAGCCAAGCAGAAGCTGATGCATTTGCTAATGACAGTGGCAATCGTAGCTTATTTGACAATGCTACTAGTCGTGTCGGTATGGTAGTTAAATCAAAATCTGGTGGTTTAACTAATATCTTTACTCAAACTAGTGCAGATACAGTAGTTGTAGCTAAACCAACATTAAATGGTGATGGTGGTTTCGAATATTTTACTGTTACTAAACCTACTACTGCAGATAGCCCAAGTTTAAATAACATTGTTAGTAGCTTTTTAGAAGGTAATGCCGACGGAGTTCCAGAAGGTTCTGTTGTTAAGGGTATTAGCGATCAAGCAACTGTTGCTAAAGTAAGAGATAGTTTAAATTCAGTTGATTATTTAACTGAAAAGGAAGCTGCTGCATTAAAAGACGGACAATTATTAAAAGTTGCGGCAGCTACTGAAATCGTTGCGATAGATGATTTTATTACCGCAAGTGAATCTATTGCAATTGCTGCTTTACAAGCTGAAGTAGCTAGATTAGAGGCACTGGTTAATCCAACTGCTGCAGAACAACAAGCATTAAAAGATGCTCAAGTAGATCTTGAAGTTACTGTACAAGAAGCAACCAATGGTGCAGTAACAATTTCTACTGATCCTACAATTCAAGTCAAAGCTTTAACTAAAGTTGCTGCTAACGCAACTACTGCATTAGCTATTTTAAATTCGTCAGCTTCAGAAGCTACTAGATTACAAGCTCTTGCAGATTTTAATGACGCACAAGCATCTTTAGGCGCTTTAGATCCAAATAAAGTTATTACTTCTAGTGTAATTTTAAATGATCAAGTAAGAACTTTTACTTTTGCTAATGAAGCTGAAGCGCAAGCTTTTGCTGATTCCCCAACGCAATTTAGAGATTTGTTTAATAATGCAATTTCTCAAACTGGTCAAGTAGTACAAAATACAACTGCATTAGGCGAAAAAACTTTATTTGTACGTACAGCTACAGATACTATAGTTGTAGGGCAATATGATGCTAATGGCGTATTATCTTATCAAGCAG
>DAOUSJ010000092.1 GCA_030627285.1 Methylococcaceae bacterium
CGCACTTTTTCTTGCCGTCGAGCATACATATCCAAGCGTTCTAATTCAATTTGAATCCGCTGATTAGCAAGTTTACGACTCAAGCCATGTAAAGCCGCGTGATAATGTAAATTTTGCAATACAGTTAAATCTAAATCTAACGTAGTTTGTTGAAATACCACGCCTAAATTTTTTAACGCATATTTAGATTGGCGTTTAACATTAAAGCCACATAATTCAATCGAGCCATTTCTAGTGTCATACAACCTAGTTATCAAAGCAAACAAGGTACTTTTACCAGCACCATTTGGGCCTAATAAGATAGTGCAATCGCCAGCATGAATGCTAAAATTTACTTGTTGCAAGGCCTTTTTTTCACGATAAGAAAAACTTACATCGCTTACTTTTAAAGCCAAACTGTTCACGGTTTTGCCACCACGCCCCATGGATAACGCCCTACAGCCACAGATTTAGTTACTGTATGCGTAGTTAAATCAATTATTGACACATCATTGCTAGCACCGTTAGTAGTATACAGACGTTGTTGATCTGGAGAAAACGCTAAATTCCAAACTCGTTGACCAACCAATAAAAATTCTTTCACAGTAAAAGTTTGCACATCAATTACCGCCACCCGATTTGCAGGCCCCATCGCCACATATGCCCACTTATTATCTTTATCCACCACCACGCCTACCGGTTGAATTTTATCCTTGGACACACTAGGGATATCTAAACGCAAAGTTTTCAGAATTTTTTTGGTCTGCACATCCAATAACATTACCGTACCAGCAATTTCCGAAGTCGCCCATAAATATTGACTATCAGCACTAAACGCAACTGCTCGTGGACGCGGATCTACCAAAGTATTTTCCACAATTTCTAAACTATCTGATGCAATCCAATGCAACATATTGGTAGTTTCAGAAGCACTCACTAACCACTGACCATCTGGACTTACTGCAATGCCTTCAGGTTCAATTCCAACTGCAATAGTTTTCAAAACTTTTTTAGTTGCCACATCAATTACTGTAACCAAGTTATCATCCTCATTCGACACATACAACTTGCTACCATCTGCACTTAAAACAAAAGTTTCTGGATCTTCGCCTGAAGGCAAACGTCCAATTTCAACCAAACTCGAACTATCTAAAATTTTTATAGTGTCATCATCACTAGTAGCAACAAATACTTGCTTATTATCCGCACTTAAAATAATTCCGCGTGGGCGTTGTCCAACTGGCACTGTCCGTAACAATTTGCCAGTCACAGGATCCAAAACCGCTAAGGCATTATCTTTCTCTAAAGTTACCAACACAGTTTCTGCTTGCACTGAGATTGAAGCTAGCAAAGTTAAACTTAATACAAATGCTTTCATTATTTTTTTCCACAAGTAGATTCAGGTTTATCAAAACCTAATGTATCCAATTCTGAATTAGGATGCAAAAAACCTTCAATTGGAGCTGTCGCAACTAAAGAGCGTGCTGCGGCTAATAAAACTGGCTGTCTTAACTGCCCACTCCAAGTTCTAAATGATAACGGCTTGCCTTTATAGCCCTGCAAAGCAAATTTTTCTCCCAACAAATAAGTTTTAATTGCCAACATTTCATGACTTTTAGCGCGCACTGATGCTTCTCCTATAGCTCTTACAGCAAGATATGCGCCATAATCCAACTCAGTCATCCATCTACCAGCTTGTTCACGAAAACGATTTTGCATTTGGACTGCACCCCATTGTTCATGGGTACGATGCCAAGCAGTTGCAATCAAGCCTTGAGTTCCAATAATAGGTCTAGATTTCCAAGTACGATAACTTAAATATTCACCAAATAAACCTTGCTCATCCGCAACTACCAACACATCATAAGCATCTACATCCTGTGTAAACACTGGCACATCTTTTTGCGCTGTTCGTCGAGCATCATAAGTATGTGTCCAAGGTTTTTCTGCCACAATCTTCATCCCAAAACGTTTCGCTGCACGTTTTAAGGCATTAGCAAATAACTTATCCTCTGGAGTAGCTCCCACAACTAAAAACCAATGTTGCCACCGTTTTTTCATCATAAATTGGGCTAAAGCATCCGCACGCATTGCACGGCTAGGTAATATATGTAGGGTATTTGACTGACATTGTTGCTGCCGAAATTTATTATCGCTAGTGGCTGCATCAAAAATTAGTTTGTTTGAAATTGCTGGATTAGTCTGTAATGCTTGTAAAGCTGGGGCAGGTAATAAACTGACAATAAACTGGGTTGTAGCTGGCAAATGTTTAGTTATAAATTCATTCACATTTGCCCCTAAAGGGATAATTATTTGTTGTAATTTATATTCCTGCCCAGTAAATTTGCCAGTAGTATTGTTATCCGCTAATGCTAATTGCGCACCTAATAAACCTTGATGCGGAATAAAATCATCTAAATTAGATAATGCAGCTGGATTTTTTTGCTCTTGGGATATATAAGCAATATTAATTGTGGGCAATTTCTGTGCAAATGCTTCAAAACTAAGCATCAAGAATAAACTTAAATATAGCATACATCCAAAACAAGTGGTTTTTATCATATTATTAAATATTAAACTAGAATTATCTAGTGAATTTTAACGGATTTTAAAACCTATTGTCTGAATATATACTATTAAGTTTAACCTTCAAATACATCTACACCTTTAGGTACATTAAAAATAAACTCATTACTATTGAAACTTGGATTTAATTTAACATTCGAAAAATAAATTCTAGTTAATTGTCCAAAATGATCGCTAAGTTCCATGCCACCTAAAACTCCATTTCTTAAACCAATTAAAATATATTTAAAACTACTGTCCTTATTTTTGGGTAATAATTTTATCCAATTTAAACCATCTTTAATTCCTTGTTGTTGTAAAGTAAATTCCTTATCTATATTCAATTTACCACTTAATAATAAAGCTGGAGTTGCACCCATAGAAGTATCCATAGCTTTAACAGTAACTTGTTCTAAATCTGCATCATAAAACCAAACTTTACCTGCATTAGAAATAATTTCTTGCACAAAAGGTTTTTGATAACTCCAACGGAATTTATTCGGTCTACTCAAATGAAACACGCCATAACTAGTTTGCTTCACTGCGCCCATTTCATCAAATACTACCTGTTTAAAATCTGCCGCCAAAGTTTTGGATAAAGTTAAAAATTTCTTTAGTTGTGTAGTCGGTTCTCCTGCCGCATGAGTAATTTGAATGGAAAAAAATAAAGTAAATAAAACTAGCCATTTGGATATATTCATTGCATTAGAGGTATTATAATAAAGCATTAAGTTCAGGGTGATTATCAATCAATTGTTGTCTAAAAATTTCAATTTGACTTGTATCATCGCGACTATCTCTGGCGATAGGTACAAGCACTTCACAGATTACCTGCATTGGTGGCTGAGATAAAAATACCAGCCGATCCGCTAAAGCAATTGCTTCGCGTAAATCATGCGTTACAAATAACACTGTATGGGGGCGATTCTGCCATAGTTGCATTAATAATTTTCTGACTTGTCTAGCAGTTCTTAGGTCTAAGGATGCAAATGGTTCATCCATTAATAGAATGTCGGGGTTGGTCACAAAAGCGCGAATTATAGCTACTCGCCTACTCATGCCACCTGATAAATGTTGGGGATACAAATGTTGTTTGTCCTCTAATTGCATTAAATTTAATAAGTTGTCGACTAAGGTTATGTCTTGAACATTATCTAAAACTAATTCAATATTTTCACGTACCGTACGCCAAGGTAATAAGCGTGGATTCTGAAAAATATAGCTAATTTTGGGAACGGTATTAGTATTATTCAAGCTAATATTGCCCACAAAATTGGTATCTAAACCAGCAATACAATTTAGTAAGCTAGTTTTTCCACAGCCAGAATGTCCAAATAAACATACAAATTCATGTGCTTGCAAAGCTAAATTAAAATCTTTAATCGCACAATAATCTTTACCTCCAGCAAGATCAGCATAAGTTTTATCTTGAATCTGAATTGAAATATCGCTTATATGCGCCATTGTTGTGCTTTGCGGTCTAAGGGTTTTAAAATCAAACTTTCAATTAATTGAATTACCGCAATAAAAGCCACGGTATAAGCTAAAATACTTGCTACATCAAATAGTTGAAAAAATAAATGCAATTGATAACCCATGCCATTACTGCGTCCAAGTAATTCTACCACTAAAATTATTTTCCAAATTAATGCCAAACCTGAACGGGTTGCAGTCATTACAAACGGGTGTAATTGTGGCCAGATCACATGCAAGAAAGTTTTGCGCCAACCGAATTTATAGCTACGCGCCATCTCCAATAATTCAACATCCAAAGCTCGAGTTCCCTCACGGATAGTCACGACTACATTGGGCAATTTATTAATTACCACCGCTAAAATTGCTGCGGTTTCATTCAATCCAAACCAAACGTAACATAATATAATTGTAACCAACGCAGGAATATTTAGGAAAATTACTAACCAATGGTCGAAAAATGCATCTAAACGTTGATGTTGACCTAATAAAATTCCAAACATACATCCAAATGACATTGCAATCGCAAAGCTAATGCTTAATCGTCCTAAAGTAATCCCTAAATGATAAGGTAAAACCCCTGATTTAATTTCTTGGAATAAAATTATTGCAACCACATAAGGACTGGGCAAACTGGCTTGGTGTAAATAAATAGCTAATAATTGCCAAAAACTAATAAATATTACAAACGACAGCAAAGTTAACTGAGTCGTAGATAATTTAAACACTTGCATTAGGCATTACTTGGCTTGCCAAAATATATCTAAATCCAATGTTTTTGCAGTTCCTGTAAGTTTATTCGCACTTAATTTGCGTAGTAATTGATAAACTTGTGCCGCCGCTTGTTGTTGTTTAAGCCCCCAAGTAGATATTTGTCCAGCACAATATGCTTGGCGTAAATTAGTTTGAGTAGCAGTATTTTTAGCTTTTAAAAGTGGCACAATTTGCTGCCAAAAATTATCTTGCTGACACAATTGAGTTTTGGTAGCTTGACTAGCTTTAAAAAATTTCTGCAACGCAGTTTTATGTTCTTGCGCCCAAGATTGCTTAAATACATAACCTAAAGTTGGTAACGCAGTTTTAATTCCTAAAGCCGCTAAAATTTGTTTGCCGTCCAAAATTTTTCTGTAACCTTGAGGAGCTAATCTAGCCGCAAAATGCCAATAATTCATAACTGCATCCACTCTACCTTTAAGAAGTTCCTGATTTAACAATGGTGGCGCACCATATACTGGCGTAGTTACATTAGCTAAATCTAATTGTTGTTGTTGCCCTAAAGCTTGCAATAACAACCAATTTTTATCTAATTCACCGCCAGCAATTGCCAATTTTTTACCAACTAAATCTTTCAACGTATTAATTGGGCTATTATTAGCTACCATCAAAGCTCCAGACGTAGTGGAATATGGATAAAAACTTAAATCTGAGCCAGTAGCACGCATCTTAGCCACCCAAATCCAATCAGTTACAATCATATCCACCGCTCCAGCTTGCAAAGCAATTTTTCCAGCTTGCGGAGTAGCAATTTTTTGGATCTGTAATTCAAACTCAGAATTTTTAAATTGCGCCGATTGTTTTAAAGCCTCCAATTCCCATTGCACCGTACCAAAAGATAATACAGCTAAGCGAATAATCGGTTTCTCTGCTGCCTGAAGATTGCATGTCAGTAAAAACACACTGAGTGAATAAATTAAGTATCGGGTAAATTTCATGTGGTAACCTCAAAATAAGCGAGCTGCATATTTTAGCCCTAGCTGGACATAGATGCGAGAGTGAAACTCCAATTATTTTTTAAAGCCTTATTAAGCTATTAAATTGAAATCTGTAAACATGTAATTACAATAAACTTATAGGGTCTACATCCAGCTGCCATTGGACTTTTTGAGCTATTTTTAAAGTTTCTATAACCGCTATTAAGGCTGCCAAAACCTGATGTAACCCCTGACGCTTTAAACTTTGAAATAATAATTGATAGTGATAATAACCGCCACGTTTTTCCATAGGCGCGCTAATAGGTCCCAAAATCAACATGGTTTCTGTGCTTGATTTAATGATGAATTCCTCTAAAGCAGAAAAAAACTCATTTATATGCAAAATTTTTAAGGATCTCACTCTTAATAATGCTTGATAACTAAATGGCGGTAATTCTGCTTGTTTACGTGCTAATAAAGCTTGTTGAGCATAAATTTGATAACCATTAGGTCGAATTAAATCTAATAATACTGGATGTTGCGGTTGCCTAGTTTGCAAAATAACTTTGCCTAATTTATTTTCTCTGCCTGCAC
>DAOUSJ010000117.1 GCA_030627285.1 Methylococcaceae bacterium
AGTTCAATTTATCCTTATTTACAGACACAAACAGGTTTTTCAATTACAGAGATTGAACACAACCTAAATCATGCTAGCGGTTTAAAAGCTATTGCAGGTACTAATGATTTACGTGCTGTGCATGAATTAATCGCCTCTGAAAATGCCAATGCTAAACTAGCTTTTGCAATGCTATGTTATCGAATTAAAAAATATATTGGGGCTTATTACGCTGTGTTAGGCAGTTTAGATGCCTTGATTTTTACTGGTGGGATGGGTGAAAATGATGCCAAATTACGCGCAAGCTGTTGTGAAAATTTAACTGCATTAGGTTTAAAAATTGATGCTGACAAAAACCAAGCCCACAAAAATTGTATTCAAACAACTAATATGCAAACGGCTATTTTAGTAATTCAAACTAATGAAGAATTGGAAATTGCCGAGCAAGCAATAGCCTTAAAGAGTTAATTTATTGCAATACAGGTCTAGCGTTTAAAGGTTGCAACGGTCTATTATTAGGCTCATGTAAAATTTGTTTAAAAGCATTTATTTGTTGTTGAGATGCAGTTTCAATAGTTTTCATTACTAACCAACGTACACCTTCAGAACAAGGTGGTGTAGTTAAAGAACCATTAAATCTATAATATTTTTTGTTGGCAGGTAAAAAATCTTGCGCAGTAATTAATTTAGAAAATTTATGTTGTTCGCCCTTGTGTTTTGGAATATTTTTCCAAGCTTGTTTTAAACCTTTATTCTCTTTACCTTCTTTATACATCACTGCAATTACAGCTAAATTACCATTGCTATCTGCATGCACAAAATGTGCTTCTAAAGGATATGAAGTACCATTAATATGATTCTCGCTAGGTGCATGGAAATGAAATTGCAATAATTTAAATTCCTGCTGGTCTACTGTAATACTACTACCAGCTGCATAATTGATTTGTAAAGTATGTCCATTGTTAACCAAATTTTCGCCACCACTAGCTTGATAATTAAATTTAATCGGTTCTAACTCAGATTTAATGTAACTAGTTAAATTAATTGGTGATTGATTTTTACCATTACAAGCAAAATTTTCTGGACTTAACTGCGCCCACTTAGATGGAGCTTCTGCACCAGAATAACCCCAATTATGTTTGGTGTTAATTTTAGCGCAACCGCTAATTAAAACACTTACTGACATCGCGAAAATTAATATTTTTTTCATAAAAACCCCTATAAAATCTTAAGAATTAAACTTAAAGCTTTCAATTTAAGTAAATGTATATTTTTACAGGTTTTGCTCTAAAACTCAGCATAATATTCTAATTTTTTTTATAAATTGATAACTTTGCAAAAATTATCTGATGGTGAAATAATGCTCTTTTTATGAGGTAAAGAGAGTTCCATAATGCTAAAAAACCTTTTACTATCCACAATGTTAGTTGCAACTGTTAATATCGCAATTGCTGAAGATAAATATCCTGCGGCTAATTTTAGTCCAACAGTAATTTATTTAGATGCAGCTTATCAAGATACCAAACCATCATCTAAAACAGTTAAGTCTACACCTGATGCTCAGTATCCAGCAGCTAATTTTGAACCAAAAGTTATCTATTTAGACAAACAAGTATCTACATTTGTTGGAGAAAAATCTAAACCAGATCCTAAATATCCAGCTGCTAATTTTGAACCAAAAGTTATTTATCCCTGAATTCATCAAAAAAACTAGCCCAAAACCTAAATTCTGGGCTAGTTATAAACTATATTGTTAGCTTATTTTTTTGCGTTACGCTCTCTTACTTCTTTAATTACTTCTTCAGCAATATTTCGCGGACAAGGTAAATAATGTGAGAATTCCATTGAGAATTGCCCACGACCTGAAGTCATAGTACGCAAATCACCAATGTAACCAAACATTTCACTTAGCGGTACATCAGCTTTAATTCTTACTCCAGTTACGCCGGCTTCTTGAGATTTAATCATGCCACGACGACGGTTTAAATCCCCAATTACATCGCCAACATGATCTTCAGGTGTATACACGTCAACTTTCATGATTGGTTCAATTAATTGTGGACCTGCTTTGGGCAAAGATTGTCTATAAGCATTTTTAGCCGCAATTTCAAACGCAACCGCAGATGAATCCACTGCATGGTACGCTCCATCTAATAAAGTAACTTTAAAATCTAAACATGGAAATCCAGCCAATACACCTTCTTCAATACAACTCTTGAAGCCTTTTTCAACTGCCGGCCAAAATTCTCTAGGGACATTACCACCGGTAACTTTAGATTCAAATACAAATCCTGTACCTGATTCACCTGGCTCAATTTTGTAATCAATTTTACCAAATTGACCTGAACCACCTGATTGTTTTTTATGCGTATAACTGTCTTCAATAGTGCCAGTAATAGTTTCACGATAAGCAACTTGCGGCTTACCTACTTCAACATCAATCCCATGAGTACGTTTTAAAATATCCACTTTAATATCTAAATGTAGCTCACCCATGCCTTTTAGAATGGTTTCACCACTGTCTTCATCTGTTTCTACTCTAAAAGAAGGATCTTCAGCAATCATCTTGCCAATTGCAATCCCCAT
>DAOUSJ010000096.1 GCA_030627285.1 Methylococcaceae bacterium
AGTGAAGCAGTAAGTGATTTTGAAAAACAATTTCGGCTGAATTTAGCGAATTTATATTATCTTTTGGGAGAAACTCCACCTAGTTATTTAACGGAATCATTCACCCAAGGTTCAGGTGAACCAGCAATGGGAGGCGCAATGCGCCCTGGTATTGAAGCATAGTAATTTATTAATGTTAAGTTAATTTTCAGCGTTATCACGATAAAAATATTTAGGAACATAATGGAACCTTTAAAACAACGCTGTGCCGGAATTTTGCTGCATATTACCTCATTACCTGGGAAATATGAAAATGGTGATTTAGGTGCAGAAGCATATCATTTTGTTGAATTTTTACGTGATGCAGGCATTAGTGTCTGGCAAACATTACCACTAGGAGTTCCACATGGAGATGGTTCTCCGTACCAATGTTTGTCAGCACATGCTGGAAATCCAAACTTGATTGATATTAAGTGGTTGGAGCAAAAAAAATGGTTACCAATTAATGCTCGATGTGATGCTTGTAATGAACCAAATTGTGAGGCTAAAAGTTGTTTAATAACTAAAGCCTTTGCAGGTTTTAAGAATTTAGCTAGCGTAACAGATCAAGATGATTTTAAACAATTTTGTTTAAAACAAGCTTTTTGGTTAGATGATTTTGCTTTATTTATGGCATTAAGAGCTGAGTTCTCGCAAACTTGTTGGAATCAATGGCCAGAAACTTTAAAACAAAGATGTCCGCAAGCTATTCAAGAATCCAGACAGAGATTGAAATTTACTCTGGAAAAAATTCAATTTGAACAGTATGTTTTTTTTAAGCAATGGCTGGAATTAAAAGAGTTTGCAGCTCAACAAGGGGTTTTGTTATTTGGGGATATTCCAATTTTTGTATCCTATGATAGCGTAGATGTTTGGTCTAATCGTGAAGTTTTTAAATTAGATGCAGATGGTGAAATGTCTGTAGTTGCAGGAGTTCCACCAGATTATTTTTCCGCTACTGGACAGCGTTGGGGAAATCCGCATTATAATTGGGAATATTTGCAAGCAGATGGGTTTAAATGGTGGTTGCAAAGAATGCAAACTCAATTGGAATTATTTGATATTGTGCGAATTGATCATTTTCGGGGTTTGGAAGCAGCTTGGGAAATTCCTGCTACTGAAGCCACTGCAATTAAAGGTGAATGGGTTTTGGCTCCTGGAGCTGGATTATTACAAGCTATCCAAGATGAGTTTGGTG
This sequence comes from Methylococcaceae bacterium, assembly GCA_030627285.1. GTDB lineage: Bacteria > Pseudomonadota > Gammaproteobacteria > Methylococcales > Methylomonadaceae > WTBX01. The sequence goes on from DAOUSJ010000096.1 coordinate 1,217, forward strand.
ATATGCCTTTAGTAGCTGAAGATTTAGGAATTATTACCCCAGAAGTTGATGCATTACGTGCTAATTTTAAATTGCCAGGGATGAAAATTTTACAATTTGCATTTGGTGATACTGCAAAAAATCCGTATTTGCCACATAATTATGAACATAATAGCGTGGTATATACTGGCACTCATGATAATGACACTAGTTTGGGTTGGTATAATGGTTTAACCGATATAGAAAAACACAAAGTACATATAGCATTGGGTAGTCCCGCAATGGGAATGCCATGTGCGTTGATTCAAGCTGCTTTTGCTTCAGTGGCAAATTTAGCTATTATTCCTATGCAAGATGTATTGTCTTTGGGGACTGAAAGTAGAATGAATATCCCTGGAACTATTAATGGTAATTGGCAATGGCGTTTTTCATGGGAACAACTTTCAGATGATAAAGCCACTTGGTTAGCTGATTTAACTAGATTATTTAATCGTTAATTTAAGTTACATTAAAAAAGCTATTATGTAATTGTTTGGAGCAATATGCCGCTTATTATAGAGAATAGTTATGATTTGCCAAATCGCAAAATTTTATTTATTTAGCATGCACATTAAAATATTGCTGAAGAAAAGATTTATGTCCTCTTTTTAAAATGTAGGAATTGTTTAATTATTACTAGGAGTTGGGAATTTGCCTAAGAAATTATTAGGACTATTAAAATATAGATATACGTGCAAATTAGTAATTTTAGGAATCTTATTAACATCAACATCTTGTGCAGTTAAGGTCTCAGAAGTTCCAACTCCAGTAATTTTAAAACCTACTTTTTCCAATTCAGGCACTCAAGTTCTCAATAATCGTTGGTGGCAACATTTTGCAGATCCACAATTAAATGCTTTAATTGAACAAGCTTTAAAAAATAATTTTTCCTTAAAGGCCGCCTTTAATAGACTCCAGCAAACTTATGCTGTAGCAAATAAATCTGGTGCGGAATTAATCCCAAATCTTAATGCTACTATTGGCAGCTCACAAACCACTACTGATAAATTTACAAATAGTAATTTTAGCTTAGGTATTTTAGCCAGTTACGAAATAGATTTATGGGGTCGCATTAGATCAAATATTAATGCTAATACTTTAGATGTAATGGCTTCAAAGGCTGATTTACATACAGCAGCATTATCTTTATCCGCAGAAATTGCACTTACTTGGTATAGATTAATTGAGCAACGTAAGCAATTGATTTTATTAGAGCAGCAGATTAAAATTAATCAAAATTTAGCACAAGTAGTGGAAGTAAGATTTCAAGCTGGAATGGCAACAGCGGCAGATGTTTTACAGCAGCGTCAAGCTTTAGCTAGTATTGAAGGTGATAGGCATCCTGTGTTAGCTAGTATTAGAGTTTTTGAGCATCAATTAAGTATTTTACTGGGACAAGATCCAACTCAATTGGATGCATTAAAGGCTACTGAATTTCCACAATTACCGGCATTACCTAAGACAGGTTTAAGTGCAGATTTAATTCAGCGTCGACCTGATTTGCAAAAGGCTTATTTAACTGTGCAAGCTGCGGATCAAAGAATAGCTGTAGCGATTGCAGATAGATTACCTAAATTTAGTTTGTCCGCAAATATGAATACAGCAGCACCTGATTTACAATCATTATTTAATAATTGGCTGGCAACTATTGCTGGTAATTTACTCATGCCTTTGGTCGATGGTTCTCGTCGTTTATTGGAAGTTGAACGAGTACAAGCTAAGGCGCGCGAAGCGTTAAATAATTATGCGAGTGTGTTATTGCAAGCTAGTAAAGAGGTTGAAGATGCTTTAATTCAAGAGCAGCAACAACAAAATTTTTTACAAAGTTTGATTGCACAGGTTCAGCTTTCAGAACAGGCTACGGAACAAATTAGGCTGCGTTATAGACATGGTGCTATTGATTTTCTTAGGGTGTTGAGTGTTTTTTTAAGTCAACAAGGTTTGGAACGCCAGCAATTACGTGCAGAAAGAGAATTAATTGAATATCGGGTTCATTTATATAGAGCTTTAGCTGGGAGTTTTGAATTACCTACTTCGTTATTAAAACAACAATAATCTTATGCTTAGAATATTTTTAAAACTAGTTTTCCTGTTGTTAATCATTGTGGTTGCTGGAGGGATTTCTTATTACTGGTTAGAAAATAAACCCCGTGCAAAACGAGTGCAGCCCAAAAGAATTTCCCCGATAGTATCAGTGATAGAGCCTAGCTTTAAAGATCATACTATAAGTGTGTATGGAATGGGTAATGTAGTGCCATCACAAATAGTTAATTTAACTTCGCGCATTAGTGGCATGATTATTTCTGTAAGTAAAAATTTTATTGAAGGTGGGTTTTTAAATAAAGGCGAAGAGATAGTTAGTTTAGACCCTACAGATTATTTATTGCAAGTGGCGTTGCGAGAAAGTGATGTCCAACGTGTAAAAGCTAAATTATCCTTGGAATTGGGGCAGCAAAAAGTAGCTAGGATTGAGGCTAAATTATTAGGGCGTAAACTAAGTAAAGAGGAGTCAAATTTAGTTTTAAGGAAACCTTATCTAGCTATTGCTAAAGCTGAACTTGCAACCGCAGAAACTCAGTTAAAACAAGCTAAATTAGATTTATCTCGTACTCATACGGTAGCACCATTTAATTCAATTGTGATTTCCAGAAATGCAAATATAGGTTCATGGGTGTCAACTTTTTCTACTGGGACTCCATTAGTTAAATTAGTTGGGGTGGATAGTTTTTGGATTGATATGTCTTTGCCAGTAGATAAGTTAAGTTGGATTGCAATTCCTAGTTTAAATGCTAAGCGAGGTTCAGAAGTACAAATTAGTTATAAAACTGGTTGGGGTGAAGGTGCGTATCGTTTTGGTAGAGTAAAGCGTTTAAAAGCTGAGGTTGAAGCTGAGGGGCGCATGGCAAAATTAATTATTTCTGTGGATGATCCGTTAAGTCAAAAATCTAACAATAAAAATGCGCCGTTATTAACTTTAGGTACTTTTGTGCGTTTAAAAATTAAGGGTAAAACTTTAAAGCAAGTATTAGAGTTGCCTGAAAAAACTTTACATGATGGCAATAATTTATGGTTGTTAAGTTCTGAAAATACTTTTCAGTTGCATAAAGTAGAGCCAGTTTGGAAAGAACAAGGTTTGGTGTATATAAATGCGAGTCAAATTCCAGCTAATGCCAAAATAATTGTGAGTGATTTATCTGCTCCTGTAGTTGGAATGAGCTTGCAACAGGTTAAAGCTGCTGCTGTAATTAAAGAGGTGAATTAAGATGCAAGCTAAACCAAAACTTACTGGTGCAATTGCTTGGATGGCAAGTAATTCAGTTGCAGCTAATTTATTGATGATGGCTTGTTTAATTGGGGGCTTGTTTTTTATGTCCATGATTCAGCAAGAAGTATTTCCAGAATTTGAAATTGATATTGTGCAAATTCAAGTTATTTATCCTGGTGCGAGTCCAGAAGAAATTGAGAGTGGAATTTTATTAGTTATTGAAGATGCAGTAGTAAATGTGGATGGTATTGATGAAGTGAAATCAGTTGCCAAAGAAGGTTCTGGTGTAGTTAGAGTTAGTGTGATTAGTAATTCAGAATTGCAACAAATTTCCCTAGACATTGAAAAAGAAATTAATCGAATTACCACGTTTCCAGATGATGCTGAACCGCCACAAATTTCCATTATGTCACATAGAAGACAAGTGGTTAATTTAAGTTTATTTGGCGCAGCAAGTGCAAAAGTATTACATGAATTAGGTGAAGAATTTAGGCAACATTTATTATTGCATTCGGATATTTCGCATGTGGAGTTAGCTGGAATTCAACCTAGAGAAATGAGTATTGAAATTAGCCAAGCTAATTTACGCCGTTATAAAATTTCTTTAGCTGAGATTTCATTACGAATTAAAAATGCTAGTTTGGATTTACCTGGTGGCAGTATTAAAACTCAAGGTGGTGAGATTTTAATTCGTATGAAAGAGCGCAAAGATTATAGTACCCAATTTGCGCAATTGCCAATTATTAATAGTGCTGATGGTAGTGAAGTTTTATTAGGTCAAATAGCTACGATTAAAGATGGTTATGCGGAAACTGATTATTCTGCAACCTTTAATGGTAAGCCAGCAATTATGCTAAAAGTATATGGAGTTGGCAGTCAAACTCCGATTGAAGTATCGGATGCAGTTAAAGTTCAAATTGATGCAGCATCTAGTTTTTTACCCAAAAGTATTAAGGTAGAAATTCGCTATGATACTTCCAAGGTTTATGCGCAAAGGGTGGATTTATTGATGCGTAATAGTGCTATGGGTTTGGCTTTAGTGTTTATATTGTTAGCAATTTTCTTAGAATTAAGGCTAGCATTTTGGGTCATGATGGGAATTCCAATTGCATTTTTGGGTGCGTTTTTAGTTTTGCCTTTCATTGGGGTAACATTAAACATGATTACCTTATTTGCATTTATTGTAGCTTTAGGAATTGTAGTTGATGATGCAATTGTCATTGGAGAAAATATTTATCATTATCGCCAAGATGGATTTTCTGCCTTAGATTCGGCAATTTTAGGCGCGCAAGATATGGCTAAACC
>DAOUSJ010000040.1 GCA_030627285.1 Methylococcaceae bacterium
TGTAATATATTGATTTGTATGTTGTTTTAAAGCCTGCAAAGTTTTTGCTAACGCATCCGGTGTATGCGCATAATCCACAATTACCGTCGGTAATAAACCACCGCCAAACATTTGCATCCGCCCTAATACTGGAGTTATATTGGCAATATTTGCCACTGCAGTTTGAAAATCTAAGCCTAAAGCTAATAAAGTGGTTACCACAGCTAATAAATTTTCTAGATTAAATTCGCCATATAAATTCGTCTGCACAGGTATAAATTCAGTTTGAAAACATAGGGTAAAATCTAAACCAGCTAACGATGCTTTTACTTGAACAGCAGTGACACATTGGCTTTGAGGTACAACTTGGCGACTATAAGTCCATAATTTGGTTGTCCTTGGCAAGGATGAAATTAACCGTTCAGCATATTTATCATCTAGATTAATCACTGCAAACTCTAATTCTGGACGTTGAAATAATTTCAATTTACTCTGAAAATAAGCTTCCATAGAACCATGATAATCTAAATGATCCCGACTTAAATTAGTAAACACCGCACCATTAAATTTCAATGCATTTGCGCGTCCTTGAGCTAAAGCATGTGAAGAAACCTCAATAAAAATTCGCTCTAAATCAACTTGTGCATCTAATTTCACTAAAATTTTTTGCAACAAAATAGCATCTGGAGTAGTGTATCCAGAAGCTGATAAATGTCCCCATTTTCCCCAACCTAAAGTACCAATTAGAGCTGAATTAGCTAGACTTTGTGCCAAAAATTGACTACAACTAGTTTTTCCATTCGTACCAGTAATTCCAATCATAGCTAGTCTTTGCGCTGGATTACCATAATAACGCGCTGCAATTTCTGATACGTAATCACCCAGTTGTGAAACTTGAATCAATGCTGTGTGCTTAGATTCAATTGCAGTTAAATTTACCACTATCGGATCATATAATACCGCTGCTGCACCACTAGCAATTGCATGTCGAACATATTGTAATTCTTCGCCTGCAGTTTCCAATAGTGCTACAAATACTGAACCGTCAGAAGTAATTGTACGACTATCAAGGGTTAAAGTTTCACATTCTAAATCCACATCTACAGTTGCAAAACCTCGCAATAATTCCGCTAATAGCATTATTTTTTCACACTCTTTAACATAGTTTTATTAGTTTGATCTGGCTCAATACCATACATTCTTAAAATTCCAGTCATAACTTTTGAAAATACTGGCGCAGCTACCAAACCACCATAATATTTATCTCTACTTGGCTCATCAATCATAACTACAATCACAAATTTTGGATCACTTGCTGGAGCTATACCGGCAAATACTGAAAAATACTTTTTCTTTGAATACCCACCAGCATCAGCTTTCTTTACCGTACCAGTTTTGCCTGCAACTCGATAACCATTTACTTTTGCACGTGTAGCAGTACCACCTCTAGTTATCACTTGTTCCAACATTTTACGGACTTTACGCGCAGTCTCAATTTTAAAAACTCGCTTAGATTTTGGATCTGCGGAATCCCTTTTTAATAAAGACACTGAATGTAAAACCCCATCATCAGCCAAGACTGTATACGCCCGCGCTAATTGCAAAGCTGAAGTTGATAATCCATAACCAAACGATAAAGTTGCACGCGAAAAATTATCCCATCGCATTAAATCCAACAACACTCCAGTAGCTTCACCTGGAAAACCTACATTTGCCGATTCACCAAAACCCAACTGTCGATAAATATTCCAAAAATAATCTTCTGGCATTGCCAAAGCTATTTTACTTACGGCTATATTACTAGATTTTTTTAACACATTAGTTAAATTTAAATTGCCATAATTATGTCCATCTCGCACCAAATTTTTACCAATTCTAAAACGTCCACGAGTTTTAATCACAATATTATCCGCAATATAACCACCATCTAAAGCCGCAGCTACCACAAATGGTTTCACGGTAGAACCTGGTTCAAATACATCAGTAATTGCCCGATTTCTATACAATGCCTCTTTTAAATTTACCCGTGTATTCGGATTAAAACCAGGTTGCGTCACCGAAGCCAAAATTTCACCAGTTTTCGCATCTAAAACTACCATTGCAGCTGATTTAGCTCGCTGTTTAAGAAAAGTCCTTTGCAATTCCCGATAGGCTAAATATTGAATCCTTCTATCAATACTCAAAACTATATCTTGGCCTGCAATTGGAGCTTTAATATTTTCTACATCTTCAATAATACGCCGCTTGCCATCACGAATAACCCGTTTGCTACCAGCTTGACCTTTTAAACTTTGTTCATATAATAATTCAATTCCAGCCTGTCCACGCTCATCACCATCAGTGAAACCAATAATATGTGCGGCCATAGCTCCAGCTGGATAAAAACGCTTAAATTCACGTTCGCTATGTACACCACTCAAACCTAATTGCATAACTTTTTTGGCTAATGCTGGACTAATACGCCGTTTTAAATATAAAAATTTATGTTTGGATTTGGAATTTTTTAACCATTTAACTTTTGCTTTAGGTAAATTTAATAGCTTAATCATGCTTTGAATAGAGTCTTTTTGACTGCGATCAAATACCTGCGGATTAAACCAAATTGATTCTACTGGAGAACTCATCGCCATAATTTCACCCTGACGATCTATAATTTTACCCCTATAAGCAGCTACAGGTACTATACTAATATGCCGCTTACTGCCTTGGCTTTGTAAAAATTTAGTGTCCAATACCTGCAAATCAATTGCCCTCAAAATTAATAAAAACATACAAAAAACAATAAAAATAACCAACAATTTGCGTCTCAACACAAATGAAGTTAAATTTTCTGGAATCCGACTATTATTTTGCGCTGTTGAATACATAAGTTGCCATTATAATTTTATAATCCGTAAGCAATATTTACTTCAATTACAACTTAACATAAATAATACGTTCATAGCGTGGTAAAACTAATTGCAATTTTTTAGCTTCTAATTCAACTCGATTTTCAGCAGTTAAAGTAGTAACTTCCAATTGTAATTGCCCCCAATTAATCATTTGCTGATCTAAGATTCGTTGTTGTTTTTGAATTTCAATAAATAATAATCTTGATTGATATTTGCTCTGAATTACTGCAATTGCAGAACCCATTAATATCACCAACAAAATCATCCACATCAATATTCGCATCACTAAATTTTTTCTGCTACCCGCATAACCGCACTACGCGCCCGCGAATTCTGAGATACTTCAGTTTTATTCGCCTTAATAGCCTTACTAACTAATTTTAATCCACCTTGCTCAATATCAACTTCCTTAATTGGCAACCTGCCAGGATTATATTTATGTCCTGATTCAGAGCGCATAAAACGTTTCACGATCCGATCTTCCAAAGAATGAAACGAAATCACTACTAATTTACCCCCACTGGCCAAATTATCTACTGCTTGAACTAGTACTTTCTGTAATTCATCTAATTCAGCATTTACCGCAATTCGAATTGCTTGAAAACTACGTGTCGCTGGATGCTTATGCTTATCTATATAAGGTACTGCATCCGCAATCAGAGCTGCTAATTGCACAGTGCTAGCAAATTTAGTAGTCAATCTAGCAGTAACAATGGCTTTAGCTATTCGACGCGCAAAACGTTCTTCACCATAATCAAATAATACCTGCACTAAAATAGCTTCATCCACTTGTGCCAACCACTCAGCAGCTGACAAACCAGTGCTAGTATCCATACGCATATCTAATTCACCATCACGCATAAAACTAAAGCCTCGCTGCGCTTGATCCAATTGTGGTGATGACACGCCCAAGTCTAATAAAATTCCATCTAATTTCTGAGTTAAATTAGCTTGACTTAACACAGAGTTTAAAGCTGAAAAGCTACTATGATGTAACTTAAACCGCTTATCGTTACTCAATTTAATAGCTTCTGGTGATTTAATTGCATCCAAATCACGATCTAAAGCTAATAATTGTCCTGCATTACCTAATTGTTGTAAAATGCCTGAGCTATGCCCTCCACGTCCAAAGGTACAATCTAAATATACCCCATTTGCTTGTATATTCAGCGCATGCAAAGCTTCTGTATACAATACTGGCACATGGTTTGACATCTATAACAACCTATATTTAAACAACAAAACGTTTCACTATAATTTTCAAAAGCTTAATAGTCAAGCAATACAACTAGCTTAAATACCTAAATCTGCCCACATGGCATCAACTTTAGCCACTACATCTGCTGACATTTCAATTGTTCGCCCCCATTCCCTAGTAGTTTCACCAGCCCATTTATTGGTAGCATCAAAACCTACTTTAGAGCCTAAACCAGAAACTGGCGAAGCAAAATCTAAATAATCTATGGGCGTGTTTTCCAAAATAGTCAAGTCCCGCGCTGGATCCATACGAGTAGTAATCGCCCAAATCACATCCTCCCAAACTCGCACATCTACATCTTCATCCACTACAATCACAAATTTAGTGTACATAAATTGACGTAAAAATGACCAAGTACCAAACATCACTCGTTTTGCATGTCCAGCATATTGTTTTTTCATGCTAATAACTGCCATTCGATATGAACAACCTTCAGGCGGTAAATAAAAATCTACTATTTCAGGAAATTGTTTTTGCAAAATCGGAATAAATACCTCATTTAAAGCCACACCTAAAATAGCAGGCTCATCAGGTGGTCTGCCAGTATAAGTACTATGATAAATTGGAGCTTGCCGCTGAGTAATTTTTTCAATAGTAAATACTGGAAATTCATCTACTTCATTATAATAACCGGTATGATCACCAAATGGCCCTTCTGGCGCAGTTTCATTTGGATAAATAAAACCCTCTAAAACAATTTCTGCACTCGCTGGAACTTGTAAATCACTTAATAAACATGCTGCCACTTCAGTTTTGCTGCCACGAAGTAAACCTGCAAATGCATATTCAGATAAAGAATCTGGTACTGGAGTTACTGCACCCAAAATTGTTGCTGGATCAGCACCTAAAGCTACCGCCACTGGATAAGGCTGATCTGGATATTTTGCTTGAAATTCCTTAAAATCTAAAGCTCCACCTCTATGAGCCAACCAACGCATAATCACTTTATTTTTAGCAATCACTTGCAGGCGATAAATCCCTAAATTTTGCCGCGCTTTATTCGGCCCTCGAGTAATTACTAACGGCCAAGTAATCAGCGGCGCAGCATCATCTGGCCAACAAGTTTGAATTGGATAATCTGCTAAATCAATTTCATCACCTTCACGAGTTAATTCCTGACACGGTGGTGATTTAACAACTTTTTGCCCCATATTTAACACGTTTTTATACACTGGCAATTTATCTAAAGCATCTTTCATACCTTTAGGCGGTTCAGGCTCTTTCAACATAGCTAAAAGCTCACCAATTTCACGCAAAGCTGTAACTGAATCAGCTCCCATGCCCATTGCAACTCGATGTGGCGTACCAAATAAATTGGCCAACACAGGAATATTTGACCCTTTAGGATTCTCAAACAACAACGCTGGCCCGCCTTGCTTTAAAGTCCGATCACAAATTTCTGTCATTTCCAAAACTGGATCAACTTCCACTGTAATCCGCTTTAACTCGCCTTGTTTTTCTAACTGTTTGATAAAATCACGTAAGTCTTTATATTTCATATGTATTTTGAGTTATTTGGAATTTTAAAACTAAGTTTAATTTTCTTCTATGTCTATATAAATGTCACTGGTAAATCTAGGTGAACAAATAGCTAAAAACACTAAATCTTCTGCGCCAGTATTAGTAATTCGTTGTTTACACATTGGCGGAATACGCACTATATCACCAACATTCACGCTTTGCGCTGGTAAATCTCCAAGTTCCATAATACCAACACCACTTAGAATATAATAATACTCCACAGTTGCAATTAAACAATGCCAACAAGTAGTTATTCCAGATGCTACTCTCGCTCTAGCAATGGATATATTTGCATCATCTGAGGAGTTAGATAATTCAGTAATATAGCATTTTTCCTCAGTATAAAACTCATTAGCAAGATTAGTAGCTTGAATAAATTCTTTCATTATCTTTGAACTATAAGATTACAACACACTAGCTTGCAATGCCATTATGTCTTAACAAGGCATCAATTTTAGGTTCGCGACCTCGGAAATTTTTAAATAATTCCAAAGCATCCGCACTGCCACCTTGTTCTAAAATTTCATGCAAAAAGGCTTCACCAGTGTTGCGATCAAAAATTCCATGCTCTTCAAATACTGCATAAGCATCACTAGATAAAACTTCCGCCCATTTATAACTGTAATAACCCGCAGCATAACCACCTGCAAAAATATGCGCAAACGCATGTGCAAATCTATTACATGCTGGAGCTGGCATTACTGAAAATTGTTGCCGAATTTCATTTAAAATTGCATAAATACGTCCACCTTGATCTGGAACAAAATCTTGATGAATTTTAAAATCAAACAGGCTAAATTCTAATTGGCGCACCATCATCATGCCAGCTTGAAAATTTTTCGCGGCAAGCATTTTTTGGAATAAATCATCTGGTAAAGATTCATTTGTTTGATAATGTCCCGAAATTAAAGCTAAAGCCTCTTTTTCAAAACACCAATTTTCCATAATTTGACTCGGCAATTCCACCGCATCCCATTCAACACCATTAATTCCAGATACTCCCAAATAATCTACTTGAGTTAACATATGTTGTAATCCATGTCCAAACTCATGAAATAATGTAGTCACTTCATCATGAGTTAATAAAGCCGGAGTATCGCCAACAGGTGGAGTAAAATTACAAGTTAAATAAGCAACTGGATGTTGAATTTTTTCCGCAGTTTTATAACGTCCAACACAATCATCCATCCACGCGCCTCCACGTTTATGCGCACGCGCATACAAGTCTAAATAAAATTTACCGCGTAATTGTTGCGCCTTATCTTTGATTGCAAAAAATTGCACGTCTGCATGATAACTATCAAAATCGTGAATTGGACTAATTTGCAAGCCATACAACTTTTCTACTACCGCAAATAAACCTTGGATAACTTTAGGTGCAGGAAAATATTGTTTCACTTCTTCTTGCGATAAAGAATATTTGTGTTGGCGCATTTTTTCGGAATAATAACCAATATCCCATGCTTCTAATTGTTCCGCAGAATATTCTTGCACAGCAAATTGCTGCAATTCAACTAAATCTTGTCGTGCTTGTGGTAATGACTTAGTAGCTAAATCGGTTAAAAAATCCACCACTGTTGCAGGTGTATCCGCCATTTTGGTTGCCAAAGATAATTCAGCATAATTAGCAAATCCCAATAATCCAGCTTTTTCATGCCGCAAAGCTAAAATTTGTTCCATGATTTCTGAATTATCCCAAGCTGGTTTTGCACCTAACTCAGAAGCACGAGTTGCAAAAGCTTGATAATGTTCTTGCCGCAGGTTGCGATTATCAGCATAAGTCATCACTGCAATATAAGATGGATATTGCAAACTAATTAACCAGCCCTCTTTAGCTACTAATACTGCACTTTGTTGCGCTTGAAGCAGTGCTGATTCTGGCAATCCTTGTAATTCATCTGCATCAGTAATTAATTTTGTCCAATCATTAGTCGCATCTAAAACATTATCACTGTAATGACTAGATAATTCAGATAATTGCTGCGAAATTTCCTTATAACGCTGTTGTTTATCTGCATCTAAATCAATCCCAGATAAACGGAACTCTTTTAAGGCATTATGAATAATTTTCTTTTGCGCTGTCTCCAAAGTAGTAAAATCTGCACTATCAACTAAAGCTTGATAAGCGTTGAACAAGTCTTTATTTTGCCCCATTTCGGTTGAATATTCGCTTAACTTCGGCAAACAAGCATTATAAGCATCGCGTAATTCATCACTATTCAAGACACCATTGAGATGTCCTACAGGCGACCATGCTTTGCTTAATTTATCTTCAATTGCTTCAATGGGAGCAACTAAATTTTCCCAATTAAATGCTTCTTGCTGTAAACATTCAGCAACTACAGCCCGTGCTTGCGCCAATAATGCATCTATTGCTGGCAGCACATGTTCTGGTTTAATTTTGGAAAATTGCGGTAATTCGGTGGTTTCTAATAATGGATTCATCTGGAAATAGTAAAATAATTATCAAAGTTAAAATATGTTCTGTAAGTAGAAAATTTCCTAAACCACTTATACCAACACCATGTTATCTCGATGAATCAACTCTTTTTCATCGACATAACCTAAAATATCTGCAAATTCGGAACTCTTGTTGCCAGCAATTTTTTGGGTTTCAAGACTATTATAATTAATCAAACCGCGAGCAACTTCTTGCGCCTGCGAATCATGACAAGTCACAAGATCTCCACGTTTAAAATTTCCTGAAGCACTAATAATCCCAATGGCTAACAAACTTTTGCCCTTAGTAAGCAACATATCTACCGCTCCAGCATCTAAAACTAAGACACCTTTCACTTGCAAATGTCCTGCTAACCATTGCTTTCTAGCTGCTAAAGGTTCTAGGTTTGGCATTAAATGTGTACCTAAATTATCCCCAGCAATAATTCGCGTAATTACCTGCTCAATTTCACCAGCAACAATTATGGTAGTTGCACCTGATCTAGCCGCTAAACGAGCTGCACTAATTTTAGTATACATACCACCACGACCTAAACCACTGCGACTTTCACCAGCTACTACATCTAAAATTGGATCATTCACAGCCGCTTGTTGAATTAATTTTGCTGCTGGATTTAGCGAAGGATCAGCATCAAACAAACCTTGTTGATCGGTAAGAATAATCAATAAATCCGCCTCAACCAAATTAACCACTAATGCACCTAAAGTATCATTATCCCCAAAGCGAATTTCATCTGTAGCCACGGTATCGTTTTCATTAATCACTGGAATTACTTGAAACTTTAGTAACTCCAACAAAGTGCTACGCGCATTCAAATACCGTTGACGATCAGATAAGTCTTCATGAGTTAATAATATTTGTGCCGCATGCAAACCAAACTCTTGAAATTGATGTTCAAATGTTCGCACTAAACCCATTTGCCCTACAGCTGCCGCAGCTTGTAATTCATGCAAAGTTTGCGGGCGTTGTGCTAAATTTAAGCGTGCCATACCTTCTGCAACAGCACCAGAAGATACTAATAAAACTTCTTTGCCCTGTTGTTTTAAAGCACTGATTTGCGCAACCCACTGTTTAATAGCGGCTTGGTTTAAACCTGCACCAGCTTGAGTTAATAACGAACTGCCAATTTTAACTACAATGCGTTTAATATGCTGAAACTCACTCCGACTCATGTGTAGTTGCTCGTTGCGAACTTAAAGCTTCCATAATTGCAAACATTAATGCGCGTAAACCAGTTTTATCCAAGGCTGAAATTTGAAACACTGGCCCTTGCCAATCCAACTCTTGCACAATAGCTGCACAATGAGCATCCAGTTCCTCATCTAAAACCAAATCAGTTTTATTTAACACCAACCAACGCGGTTTATTAGCCAAATCATCACCCCATTTTTCTAATTCATGGCTGATTTTTCGCACTGATTCTACCGGAGTTTCTGAACTTTCATACGGTTCTATATCTACCAAATGCAACAACAAACCAGTTCTGGATAAATGTTTTAAAAATTGTAACCCTAAACCAGCTCCTTCTGCGGCACCTTCAATTACTCCTGGAATATCTGCTAACACAAAACTACGTAAATCATCTACCCGCACTACCCCTAAATTTGGATGCAAAGTAGTAAAAGGATAGTCTGCAACTTTAGGTTTTGCAGATGATACTGCACGGATTAGACTAGATTTTCCTGCATTCGGCAAGCCTAATAAACCGACATCAGCAATTAACATTAATTCCAAACGTAAATTCCGTTGTTCGCCTAATGAACCCTTACTGAATTGCATTGGCACTCGATTAACACTACTTTTGAAACGAGTATTTCCCAAACCATGAAACCCGCCTTTAGCAACTAATAATCGCTCACCTAACTTAGTTAAATCACCAATTTTTTCACCGGTATCTGCTGCATATACTAAAGTTCCACAAGGCACAGACACCAAAGAATCTGCACCTTTACGTCCAGTACAGTTGCGCCCCATACCATTTTGTCCGCGTTGCGCCCGATGTACTGAATGATAACGAAAATCAACCAAAGTATTTACATTTGCGGTGGCAACTAAATATACACAACCACCATCGCCGCCATCACCGCCATCTGGACCACCTTCTGGAATATATTTTTCACGTCTAAATGTAGCAATTCCATTGCCACCATCACCTGCTTCTACGCGAATTTCTGCTTCATCAACAAATTTCATTTGGATTCACTTATTTCTTCCATCATGACAAACAAAAAAGCCCCGTCCAAAGACGAGGCTCTTGTATTACAACTATTTATTGCCGCCATTGCGACTGCCTAATTAAGCAGCAACAATACTAACAAATTTACGATTTTTAGCACCTTTGGTTTCAAAAACCACTTTACCAGTTTCAGTTGCAAATAAAGTGTGGTCTTTGCCACAACCTACGTTATCGCCAGCATGAAATCTAGTTCCGCGTTGGCGCACAATAATGCTACCTGCAGAAACTAATTGACCGCCATAACGCTTTACACCTAAACGTTTGGAATTGGAATCACGACCGTTACGAGTACTACCACCAGCTTTTTTATGAGCCATTTCAAAACTCCTTAAACTTAAGCAGAAATACCAGTAATTTGGACTTCTGTATAATATTGACGATGACCCATTTGCTTCATATGGTGTTTACGTCGTTTAAATTTTATGATTTTAATTTTTTTGTGTCTACCTTGCGAGATTACAGTTCCAGTTACTGAACCACCCTCAACAAAAGGCATGCCAATTTTAGTATCAGCATCTGACCGCACCATTAAAACCTTATCAAACTCAATGCTTTCGCCCGCGCCAAGTTCTAGTTTTTCTATTTTTAGGGTAGTACCTTCTTCAACTCGGTACTGTTTACCCCCTGTTTGAATTACCGCATACATCAGCGTTAGCTCCATCAAGCATTAATATCTATATAAGTGAACAGGTAATTATATTTTTAAATTAGGCTTTCGTCAAACCATAATTGCATCTGGAGCTAAAACCATAGTACAAAATATCATAAAATCTATTGACATAACCTACTTACATTCAATAGCATGGCTAATAATTTTCAGCAAAATAATATCACAATGGCATCACAAGAATCTTTAAATACCAACGCCGCTATTGATTTCAATACTATCAAAAAAGCCACAGTTAAAGAAATGCAAGCGGTAGATAAATTAATTTTGACTGAACTACATTCAGATGTGGAATTAATTAATAAAATCGGTCATTACATCATTGGTAACGGCGGTAAACGCTTACGCCCGATGCTATTATTGTTAGCTTCTAAAGCTCTTAAGAAAACTACCGAACATCATATTACCTTAGCTACAGTGATTGAATTCTTACATACTGCTACTTTGTTACACGATGATGTTATTGATGAATCTAGTATGCGCCGTGGTCAGGCATCTGCTAATTCAGTTTGGGGCAATGCTACCAGTGTTTTAGTGGGTGATTTTCTGTATTCAAATGCATTTCATATAATGGTTCGCACTAAAAATTTTGAAGTGATGGAAATTGTATCGCAAACTACCACTGAACTTACTGAAGGCGAAATTTTACAATTATTAAATTGTCATAATCCAGATACCACCGAAGCAGAATATTTAGAAGTTATTACCCGCAAAACCGCAATTTTATTCAAAGCTGCCGCCAGACTTGCCTCAATTATGTCTGATGCAACTACCAGTGAAACTCAAGGATTAGTTAAATACGGTCAACATTTAGGCATAGCATTCCAATTAATTGATGATGCTTTAGATTACACAGCTAACAGTGCAGAAACTTTAGGGAAAAATTTAGGCGATGATTTAGCTGAAGGCAAACCAACTTTGCCATTAATTTACGCAATGAAACAAGCCCCATCAGAGCAAGCCAAAATTATTATTGATGCAATTAAAAATGGTTCCCGCGATTCTTTTCAAGCAGTATATGAAGTGGTTAAAAGTACCAATGCAATTAGTGATACTTTACAACGAGCAGATGCAGAAGCAAGTCAAGCAATCTCTGAATTAGCCATATTAGAAGACTCAGAATATAAAGATGCCTTAATTTTATTAGCTAAATTTTCTATTCAACGTAATTATTAAATTATTTGACCTGCTGATTAATTAACATTTCTACACTTTGAAGATTATTTTTTACCGTTACATTAGTTACAGTAGTGAAAAAATCTCCCGATTGCGCACGCACATTACCAGACAATGAAATTCTAGCAGTGATGTCAACTTTAGTAGCAGAAGATAATTTTGCAGTTGGCATCGGGGATAAACTATCATCCAAAACTATAGTTAGCGGTAAATCTTTAACTTGAATTTTTTTCGCCGCTAAAGGCATTCTTTCACCAGCTAAACGCGCAAATACAAATATCCACTGCTCAGCACTAGTTTTCGCTCTTATTGACGGATCTATAGATAAATTAAGCGTGATTTTAGCCAAATTTGAAGAATCATCAGCACTAATATCAGCTGTTGTTTCCACGCCTAAACTAGCTTGAGCCTGTTTAATTACTGCTTCTAAAAATTCGGTTTTTACCTGCTCATTTGCATTAATTTTTGCCTGCTGCCAATACTCAATTGCCTTAGGAATATTTCCAGTAGTAAAAGCTTGAATCCCAGCTAAAATCAAGGCTGAAGACTCCAGTGGATCTACCACTAAAATTTCTTTAATTAAGCCTGCAACTTCAGGAGTAATAATTTCCCCTGCAGCTTGAAATAACGCCTGCGCATACACACCTTTTAAAACTGGATAATTTTCATTTTCTGGAGTAAATTGTTCCAAAGCACGCTTATAAACTTGCAGGGATTTTTGATGCTCATTAATGGCAGAATAACTATTCGCCAATAAAAACCATTTCTCTAAATCTTGCGGAGTTTCTGACAATTTTTGTTCTAATGCTTTAATAACTTTTTGAAAACTAGGCGGAACTTCAGTTTGAGTAGCTAATTGTTCCTGAGTTGGTAAACTTAATGACAACTGATAATCTGCACTTCTACCTAACTGTAAATATAAGCCTAAACTAATTGCAACAAGCATAAAAGTCACAATAGAAATTACTAGCCAATGTTGAGCATTAACTTCAGTAGTTTCAGTAATAGCAATAACTTCTGTATCCACATCTGTTAATAAAGACTGTTCTAATTCTAGTTTTAATTGCTCAAACCCCTCTGCATTCAAAACCCCTTGGGAATATTCTTGTTCTAACTCCTCTAAACGAGCTTTAAAAATTTCTACATTAGTTTGTTGATTAAAAACCACATTTGTTTTTGGGCGTAATATTAAGGGTACCCATAAAAACAATCCTGCAATAAAAACCAAACTTGCCAAACAAATCCACAACATAGTCATTATTTTTTATCCTCTGTAGGATTTAATAACGCCGCTAATTTTTTATTATCTACTGAAGGTAAAGTATTTTTATTTACTTCGGTAAATGTCTTTGCACGTTGACGCAAAATAAAACCTATAATGATGATGCCAAAAGCTAATAACAAAAAAGGCCCGTACCACAATAATGCTGTTTGTAAGGTTAAACGTGGCTTATATAAGACAAACTCACCATATCTAGCTAACATATATTCAATAATTTCTGCATCTGCTTTTTCTGCTTGTAACATTTGATACACTTTAGTACGTAAATCTTGAGCAATTTCAGCATTTGAATCAGCTAAATTTTGGTTTTGACATTTCGGACAGCGTAATTCTGCAGTTAATTGTTGAAATCTCAACTGCTTAGTTTCATCTTTAAATTCATAAACCCCTATAGCTGCCAACAAATTAAAACTGCTGAAACAAAAACATAAGCCGATTAATATCTGTAAACTAATAACTTTATAAAGCATGGATTAACTCCTGTAATTGTTGCCAAGTTTCAGCTGTTAATACACCTACATGTCTATATTGGATAATTCCATTTTTATCCAACAAATAAGTTTCAGGTGCGCCATACACACCTAAATCCAACCCCAACATGCCATCATGATCGTAAATATTGAATTTATACGGATTATCCAATTGCTCTAACCAAGTTAATGCTGATTCGCGTTCATCTTTGTAATTTAAACCAATAATTGGAATTTGTTTACTATTGGCAATTTGCAATAATTGCGCATGTTCTTGTCGGCACGCAGGACACCAAGTTGCCCAAACATTTACTAACACTGGCTTACCAATTAAATCAGCTCTAGTTAGCATTTTACTATCTGTTTTTAAGGATTCTAATTTAAAATTAGGAAATGTTTGATTAATTAAAGCCGAAGGTAAAATTTTCGGATCAATACCTAAACCTTTCCATAACAAGCCCCCAAGAATAAAAAATAATAATACCGGTAAAAATAGCCACATTCTAGCCATTTTGCACTCCAAATTTATGCCGATAGCGTTTGTCCGCGACAGTCAACAAACCTCCGAGAGTCATTAATAAGCCTCCTAACCACAACCAACGTACAAACGGTTTATAATGTATTCGTACTGCCCATGCTGTACCAGCTTCATCTAATGGCTCACCTAAAGCTACATATAAATCGCGCCACAAATTAGGATCAATATCTGCTTCAGTCATCATTGATTTTTTCACAGTATATTGACGTTTTTCTGGTTTTAAAACTGCTATTTGTTGCCCATTAGAGCTAACAACCAAAGTTCCTTGATCGGCTTTATAATTAGCCCCTTCTACAATTTTTGTGCCTTGAAATTCAAACTGATAGCCAGATAATTCAACTTTATCACCTGCCTGCATCCGCATATCACGTTCTTCGCTATATACAGATACTAAGGTAATTCCAACTGCAACTACTGCTACGCCTAAATGCGCCAACATCATGCCATAATAGCTTAAAGATAATTTACGTAAACGTGTTAAATACTTGCTACTATGACGAAATTTTTGCACAAATTCTAACATTGTAGTGCTTAATACCCAACAACTAATGCTGATTCCCAGAAACACTTTAGAATCAAAACCATTTCCATATACAAATGGAAATATTACACCAATTATTAAGCTGCCAATAAATGGTTTCCAGAGTGTTTGCAAAATATTTTTAGTAGTAGTTTGTCGCCAGCGAATCGACATTGAAGCTCCCATAAATATAGCCATACAACTCATAATTGGTACAAATACCGCATTAAAATATGGAGGGCCTACAGAAATTTTACCACCACCTAAAGCATCTAAAAGCAATGGATATAAAGTGCCTAATAACACCGTCATTGCCATTACAGTTAAGAACACGTTGTTGATTAAAACTAAAGTTTCACGAGAAAATAATGCAAATTGCGCGCTACTTTTTACATTTGGAGCTTTAAAAGCATATAGAGTTAATGAGCCACCAATACTAATAATTAACAAAATTAAAATAAATAAACCCCGTTCTGGATCCGAAGCAAACGCATGTACTGAAGTTAATACCCCTGAACGGACTAAAAATGTACCCAATAAACTTAAAGAGAAGGCAAAAATTGCTAGTAATACCGTCCAACTTTTAAATACACCGCGTTTTTCAGTAGCAGCTAAAGAATGTACTAATGCAGTACCAACTAACCAAGGCATTAAGGAAGCATTTTCTACTGGATCCCAAAACCACCAGCCACCCCAACCAAGTTCATAATATGCCCACCAACTACCTAATGTAATGCCGCCACCTAAAAATGCCCAAGCAACATTAGTCCATGGACGCGACCATCTAGCCCAAGCTGCATCTAAACGGCCAGATAATAAAGCCGCAATTGCAAATGCGAATGCAACTGAAAAACCTACATAGCCCATGTATAACATTGGTGGATGTACAATTAAACCAAAATCTTGTAAAAGTGGGTTTAAATCAGCTCCATCAGCTGGAAAACTAGGCAAATAACGTCCAAATGGGCTGGAAGTAAATAACATAAAAGCCAGAAAACCTATCGCAATCATGCCCATTACCGATAAGACTCTTGCCAACATATCTAACGGTATAGATTTACTGAAAATACTGACCGCCAAAGTCCAAGAACTTAAAATAAAACCCCATAATAATAACGAACCTTCATGCCCACCCCAAACTGCACTGAGTTTAAATTGTATGGGAAGTTTACTATTTGAGTGATTAGCTACATAAGCTACTGAAAAATCATCAATGGCAAATGCGTATGTTAAACATAGAAAACTGATTAACATGAAACAAAATTGTCCACGGGCTAATGGCCTAGCAAAAGACATCCACAAAGAATTGTTGACTGTTGCGCCATACATGGGAATTATTGCTAAGATAACGGATAAACATAATGCAATAATTAAGGAAAATTCGCCAATTTCTGGAATCATTTTACACCTGTAGGTTTTGGCTTCATAGTTTCTGCAATTTCAGGCGGCATGTAATTTTCATCGTGTTTAGCCAAAACTTCATCTGCTTGAAAGACCCCATTCGCATCTAATTTTCCCTGCGCAATAATACCTTGTCCTTCACGAAATAAATCTGGCAAAATTCCAGTGAAAACTACTGTAACTTCTTGAGCATAATCAGTAATTTTAAATGTGATTTGTAACGAATCAGTGGCACGTTTAATACTGTTTTCTACTACCATTCCACCCATACGCATGCGAGTATTTTTGGGAGCTTCGCCGCCTACAATTTGTGAAGTAGAGTAAAATAAATTGATATTTTGTTCTAAAGCAAATAAGGTTAGACCAATAGCAATACTACTGCCAAGCACTAATCCTAAAATAATAAGCAGCCGAGTTTTTCTTTTTGGATTCATTATTTTTGTTCACGCCTCAAACGTCGTTTTGCAGCTTTAAAAAATATGTGTTTTTGCATTATTACTGCCACAATGTTATACACAATAATAATTAAAAATATACCGTAACTTAGCCATACATATAGACCATGTTTGCCCATATGCATGAAATCAACAAACGAGGCAAAATGTCCCATTTAAAAATTCCTTGGTAAAAATAATTTAGATTTTAATACAACAGATAAGTAGTTTAGACTGCATATGTAGATGCATAAAGCATTGAAATATCTAGGGGTGGTTCTTAATTAAATCTTGTACCCAATCAGCTCTTTTTTCACGTTGCAGGGTTTCAATTCTAGCACGAGCAAATAGCATAAGTGCAAAAAAACTATAAAAACTTAATACCATAATAAGTAGGGGAATCCACATTTCTGCTGGCATTGCGGGTTTAGCAGTAATAGTAAAAGTGGCTGGTTGATGCAAAGTATTCCACCATTCTACTGAATATTTAATGATCGGTATATTGACTACTCCGACTAAGGATAATACTGCAGCTGCTTTATCACTGCTAGCTACATTATCAAAAGCTGAGGTTAAGGCAATCACGCCTAAATATAAGAAAAATAACACTAGCATTGATGTTAAGCGCGCATCCCAAACCCACCAAGCTCCCCAAGTTGGTTTACCCCAAATAGCTCCAGTTGCTAAAGCTAATACTGCTATTGATGCTCCAATTGGAGCCGCAGATTTTGCCATAACATGCGCCATTTTTATTTTCCAAATTAATCCAATTGCACCTGCACTTGCCATGAATAAATAACATGATTGCGCCAAAATTGCTGCTGGTACGTGAATATAAATAATGCGGAAACTGTTGCCTTGTTGGTAATCTTCAGGTGCAAATACTAGCCCCCATATTAAACCAATCGTCATTAAAACTGTAGTGACTAATGCTAACCATGGCATTAATTTGCTGCTTATTTCATAAAACCATTTTGGTGAAGCTAGCCGATAAAACCAGCGCGGAAATTTAAGTTTCATTAGTGAGTTTTCGCAGATACAACTAAATATCCTGCTATAAATACACCAATAAACACTGGTATTAAAATCATTGGTGGCATGGTTTGAAATAAGAAATAATCAATTCCAGCAGTCATAATCGGTTGCAAGTAAATGAAAATCATTGATTGACTGGGTGATAAATATTGCAGCGCTTTAAAACTAAGTAAATAAATTAATGAGGTGGCAATAAAAATCTCAAATGCCATTTTCATCATGTTTTCAGGAGTGGCAAAACTATATTCAATAAGCGTATCTAATTCACCCATTACCATAGTAGATAATCCCAAACCACCAAAAAACAACATGCTTCCAGAAATAATTGTAGGCGGAAAGCCTCTTATTATCATTTTTTTAGTGAGCATAGTAGAAATACATAACGTGACTACACTAGCAAAAATTAGAATTTCTCCTAATCTTGCTTCACCAATTTCTGTATGAGCACGATAAACAATTAAAACTGCAATCATCCCAAAACCTAAAATACAGCCAAATATTTTCCGCCAAGCAAAATACTCAACTCCAGCTATGATAGCTATAATTGCCGTCATAATCGGGATAGTGTTCATGATAATAGCAGTATTTAACGGCGTAGAAATTTTCAAACCTTCTAAAAATAACACCTGATTAATAAAGTAACCTAAAAAGGCAATTATCATCAGCATAGCAAATTTTCTTATACTAATACTGCCTTTGAAATGTTTAAAAAACATTATATATAGTATTAAACCGCCAATTACCCCTCGAACTGCTCCCAACATAGTAGGGCTAATCGTTTGCAATACATCTTTAGCGACAAAAAAATGCACGCAAAAAGTAAAAGTTACAAACAAACTATAGCCACTACCAATGAATTTTTTAACACCTGCATTCTCGTTAACAGCAGCCATAATTATATAAGTCCTATCATATTCCTACATTAATATTTTTATTGCCCTGCAATAGACATGGATTCAAGTAAAATTGATCCAGTACGAATATTGCGTTGGTAATCAACATCATTACCTACAGCCACTAAGTTTTTTAACATGCTAGTTAAATTGCCTGCAATAGTTATTTCTTCAACTGGATATTGAATCTGTCCATTTTCTACCCAAAATCCAGCTGCGCCTCTGGAATAATCACCTGTAAGTGGATTAACTCCTTGACCCATTAACTCCGTAACTAGTAAACCAGTGTCTAATAATTTCAACATTGCTTTGAAATCATTCGCGCTAGTTGCGACAGTTAAATTATGTACTCCACTAGCATTTCCAGTAGTCTGAAAACCTAGTTTTCTAGCTGAATAACTGCTCAATAAATAACGTTTTAAAATACCATTGCTAACAATATCAGTATTTTGTGTTTGCACACCTTCAGCATCAAATGCTGCACTACCTAGAGCTTTTTGCAAATATGGGTCTTCATAAATACGCATAAATTCTGGCAAAATTTGCATGTCTAAA